>NZ_JAMQPR010000001.1:3669386-3669564 GCF_026151345.1 Leptospira paudalimensis | reverse complement strand
AACCAATCACAATTTTCTAACCAATTGACTCGAACAGTGGCGCGAGCTGTTTTATGAGCGACCCATAGGGAGCGAACAAAACAGAAAGAAAGCCATGATGGCTTTCGACGAGCGTCGCCGTGCCTCGAAGCGCAGTGAGGACAGGACGTCCGAACAGCGGAGAGGTCTTTGTCCCTTC
>NZ_JAMQPR010000001.1:2286175-2421175 GCF_026151345.1 Leptospira paudalimensis | reverse complement strand
CTTTTCGAATTAAAAACGAAAGTAATTCCGAGGAATATAAAGTTTCATTATATGAAATAGAAGGATTTTGGCGTTGTAATAGGTTTCCATTTAACAGAACAAACGTAGGTTCTATTTGGCGTAAGTTTGAGGCTTCAATTGACTGGTAAACGCCCGTTAGTCCAATGGAAAGGTATTTGAAAAAAGCATATTGGACTCCAACTTCTCCCAAATTACTATTCAAACGGACCTGGTCAGCATTGAAGTCATAGAGAATATAGTAGGAAACTGTCTTAGCTTCTGCACTCACGCCATCTCGAAAATAAAGATATGATGGGAAATTATATGTTTCTGCAAAACGTTCTAAACTTCCGGAAGACATTCCCAGACCGAACGATCCAGAACCAAATAACATGAGATTGCCTTTTTGAAACCCTTCTGCAAATAAAAATTGGGGGATCAAAAATAATAAAAGCCACTTACATTTCCACATGCGGTTATCCTTCGGAAATCCATAACTTTCCACAACTTATTTTTTTAATGATGAGAAAAATAGAACATAACAGCAGATACGTCATGTAAACGTATGGTAAGGTAGTAAACAGTCACCACGAATGTCTTCTGAAACCCTAAAGTCCTCGATTCAAAATGTTTGTGAAATGAATGTCTGAGTTTGTATTACTTGCAAGGTTTGGAAAAAAATACTTTTGTAATGAATAATACTTTTCAATCCATTCTTTCGAAACTAAATTCGTTTTGAAATCAAAGGGGGAGAGAATGGATCAACATACATCGGACCACATATCGTATCTCAATATTCGAATTACAAAATTGAAAGAGAACCCTAGGCTCAACCAAGAGCAAGTCAAAGCGTATGAAAGAGTGTTGAAAATCGCAATTGGTTCTTCCAGTTATGAAGACTATACCAAACAATTGGGTACTGACTCAGACCTTTTTTCCATTGCCAAAAGTGAGCAGATTGATCGTTACCGATCGATGAAACAATTATATGAAAAATTTGGATTGGAAGAGAATGCAAATGTCTATTCAAAACGGGAAGAAGTAGCACTTGCTTGTCAAAATTATGCAGAACTCGCAACCAAACTTCCCCAAACCTTATCACCTGTCACTGAAAGTGAAGCAAATGAGAAAATCAATCAATCAGCAGTTGTATTACAATTACTCTTTCAGATCAATACACTTGCGAATGTTTCCCATCAAAAAGAAAAAGCAAAACAAACAAAACAAGAATACTTAAGACTACAAGAGTTAGATCCAAAATTTAAAATTGATTCTTATTTCCAGAATCCTTATCGACTACTAAATCCATTTACAAAATCACAATTGAATCGATTGGTTCAAAGAATAGAATTCATATTAGGTGAGAAATTATAATGGAACCAGCACTAAAAGATTTACTCGATTCCTATCGAACTGGCCTCAAAACTTATTTTGATTCGTTACCTGAAGATAACAAAGAAGTTCTGAGTGCAAAAAAATTATTATCTGAAATGGAATCGCTCGCTGAATCTAGTGCAGATTATTCTGCATTCATGGCCGAGGCGCAAAATAGAAACTATTTCACAGAAATCATCGGATACTACTCAAAATTAGGAAATGAAGTTTACCAATCAAAACCTAAATCGAATCGTATCCCTTCTCCACAAGAGATTGCAAAAGGATATCACTTATCATTTGAGTCATTCGGAGAGGCAAAAAAAGATCCAAATGTTGCTAAGATTTACAATCGAGTATTCCAGTTAGAGAATGAATCCACTTCCGGACCAAATTTCATTTTCAGAATGGAGGAAGAAGATCTTTTTTTGCGAATGTCTAAGCATCATATGGTATATGTTATGCGAGATGGACTAGAAAAACTTCTTAATTCTGGAAATCCTGAAATTGCAACTGCAGAAAAATCTCTAGGAATTGTTTCGAGTCCTCAAATGGAACATTATTTCGAATCGATGCAAATCAAAATGAATGAGGCTAAAACAATTATTGAGATGGAAGTTTTGGCTTGTGAGGCAGCTGAAAATTCACGATTTTCGAATCTATGGGATTCCGGTTTTCTCTTTGCGGTATTTCAGTCGTTTTTATCTCCATTGATATCATTTCGTATGACAGGCTCTAAAGAACACAAAGAAGATACAAAACAAGCATATGAATTTGTATGTGATTTTTATGGAACGAATTGGAACGAGATCTTTGAAAATCCTCGAATCTGGGATTACTTTGAGAGAACCATTTTTGGAGGTGGGAAGGAAATTTTTAAAGAACAAGGTATCACATCAGCGAAAGAATTAAAGAACCATCTGAGAGGGTATTTGGAACAATGTGTACAAGATATCGATCTAGCTACTGATCTATCGAAGCAAATTGTTTGGTTTCGTGATTCTGAAATTGAACTATCACAGGTCTATGAATCATTGAAGAAAGCTTAGAATTGTAAATATTCTTCTTGATTTAATCTCTAGCGAAATTAAAGTTTTCGATGCTTATGAAAACCAGGAAACCTTATCTAATTCTAATTTTCTTATCTTTATCTGTAGTGTTTGCAGATACGATTCCAGATCCAGTCCCAACGGAACAAGCAGAACGAGATTTAAGATCGACTTGGTCAAAAAAATACCCGAGCGAAACAATCATATCTGTCACTTCTGCTGGAGACCCAGGAACACTAGAGAAAGTGGATAAAAAAGGAAAACTCTTAGAACGAAAACTTAAAGTTCCGTTTCAAGTTGTAGCAGAGAAAGCAGGAACACAGAGAGAATTTGAAGCAGGTGCAAACTATATCCAAAAGGGAAACCAATGGAAATTTTCAGAAATTGGAGTTGGTGATGTGAAGGCGATTGCTTCTGAAAATGAGAAGGCACCTAAAAAACCTGAGGTGAAAGAACTTGTTGTAAAAGCTTTTTCTGAAAAATACCCAGACTACACTTGGTCGAAGGTTCTCATTGATGATGGGACGTTTAACAAAGGTTCGAATGGTGGGTTTTACCGCTATGAAGGGGATATCAATCGGACTGATTCGGAAGGTCAAACGATTCAATGTAAGGATATTGATTTTATGTTAGCAAAAGACAGTTCTGGAGCTTGGGCTGTGGACATTACTTCTCAAGGGAAGTGTTATTAAATTAGATCAGATCTAACATTTAGAGTGAAAGGAAAGTTTTTGATTGGAATCATAAAACTTCTTTTCACTCAATCGGTGAAACAAACAACTTCATACACGGAAATTGGTTTTGATTTGCCTTTCACAATGACTTTATCAATTTCTCTGATGACAAAACCATCCGATCCACTATACTTCCCTTCAATGTGTTGGTATGTTACTTCTGAAATCAGAATTGAGCACCGGTAATGTTTGGTTAATCCCTCAATCCTAGAGGCTAAGTTTACATTGTCACCAATAACAGTATAATCTAACCGACGATCGGAACCAATATTTCCAACAATAACTTCTCCAGTGTGGATACCGATTCCCACCTGAATTTGTTCATCTGGCAAATTCTTTTTTTGATTGAATCGATGTATTTCTTTTATCATTTCGACAGCAGATTTGACTGCCCGGAGTGCATCATCATCTCGCTTAAAAGGAGCACCAAAGATTGTCATGATGGCATCACCAATAAACTTATCGATGGTTCCATTGAATCTAAATATAATGTCTGTCATACGAGATAGATAGTCATTTAAAAATAGAACTACTTCTTCGGCTGACCTTTGTTCAGAATATTTTGTAAAGGATCGTATATCAGAAAAAAGGATTGTTACCTCTTTCATTTCCCCGCCTGGTTCTAATTGAGCATTATTTTTATAAAACTCACTAACTAATTGTGTGGGAAGGTATCGTTCCATCATTTGTTTAGCATTTGCTTCTTTTACCATTTCAATGTTGGAAACGGTTGTTACATATCCAATTGCAAGTATCATGCCTAATCCAAATAACATTGGGATTAAATCGATAGGGTATCCTCCACCCAATCCGATAGAAATTACAAACAAGAAAACAAATGATAAAAAAGCTCCATAGATTGTCCCTATTTTGGAATGCCTAAGTAAGTTAAATTGATAGATGAATATGGCCCCAATCATAGCGATAAAATAAATAACACCATCACCTCTTTGTACTGTAGGATCAAAAAAAATCATTAATCCAACAATGGTATAATCCAAAGTGATGGTAAAAAATTTAAGATAAGGTTGAAACGAAAAATGAGTTACAAAAAAAAGTACAAAACCTGCAAAGACTAAGAATGTTGTGTCTAACAAAAGTGTGATGATTGTGGGAGGAACAATTGTATAATTAATCACATGGAAGTAGGACAAATAATCCATGAGTGATGCGAAGGAAAATATGGCAAACCGAACAACAGCGACTGTTTTCTCATTTTTGATCTCTCTTGAGATTAAAATTTCATCGACTATCGTTTTTTTCATTCCACCACTCCCACTCGAACCATGATTTGGTTTTCTTTTTTTGTGATCAACGAGGAATCAATGGATTGTTTAACTTACGTAGGTAAGGTTTGGGATTTATTAGATCCTTTTATGGAACAAGTGGAATTGATATTCGGCAAATTACTTTTGTCTTTGGTTGGGATTTAGCATATAGATGATCGATAATATTTTTAATTTCAACTTTGCCATCAAATCTTTTGATGATTGCTTCCACCTTTGTCAATCCTAAACCGAAATCTAGAGTTTTGTAGTCATCGAAAACAAATTTAGTGAGTCGAAAAAATGGTTCAAAGATAATATTTTCGAATTCCAGCGGAATTCCTTCTGTCCTATCCGAATTCATGACGGGTGAGTTATAAATCGATATGACAAGTGATTTTGCTTCAATGTACATAACGATATGAATACTACTTTCTGGGATCGAAAATTTACATGCATTCGTTAACATTTCTTTCAATGCTATTATGAAATAATTTATGTGAATATTAATTTTGTTTTGATCAAATGATGATTTTTTCTCACTCAAGTATAAATGATTCTTTTGAATGTCTAATAGGTTACTCATTTCAATTGTGACATTCTTTATTTCATTATATAAATAACTTAAAGAGATCGTCTCCAATTCAATTTTCCCGTTTAAGATTTCATCTATTTCGGAAAAAGTATATAAAGCTTTTTCAGCCATCTCTGCATTTGTTTTGATGAGACTCATAATCTCTCTATCAATCTTGTAAAAATCTCCTTCAATTTCTGCGGAATCCGAAACGATTTTTAGTAAGGATACGAGTGCTCCAAATCCCGTTCCTTGGTTAAAACTAGTTTTTAAACTCTCAAATAAATTTTTGTTCAAATTTTTGGATTTACCGGATCCTCCCATTTTTTCTTTCCATTTGATCCAATCCAAATGACTTTCGAGGCGCATTTCACGTTCTCGCTTAGCCACCTTTTCTAGTTTTTTTATATTGTGAATTTCAAATGCATGCTGAAGTTTTAGGGAGAGTTCTTCTTCTTCAATGGGTTTTACGATATAATCGTAGATTCCTCTTCTCATGATATCAATGATGATGGAAGTTTCGGAATGGTTTGTTAAGACTATAATGATTGGCTCAACCTCTTCTTCTTTTAGAAAATCAATGAGTTCTATTCCATTTACATCAGGCATATCATAGTCTGTTATGACAATGGGGAATTGGTTTTCTAAGAATAGCTCTTTAGCTTTTCGTCCATCTTCAGCGAGTGTTACCTGATATCCGAGTGAGGCTAAAGACTCTTGGAGTACAGTAGCAGATATTAAATCATCTTCAGCGAGGAGTATTCGTTTTTCATTCATTGAATAAAATCCTAGATTTTGATCTCAATTTTATATTTAGTTCCATTAGAATTTTCTATATGAACAATTCCCTTTAATTGTTTCACTAGCATGTTAATTAGGTTTAAACCAAAACTATTTGTTGATTGGAGTAAAATCGTCGGGTCGATTGGAATTCCATCATCTTCATAATCGATGATTAAAAATTGATTCTGAATTTTTGCGTGAAACGTAATTTTCCCTACTTGACCTTCACCGAAGGAATATTTCATTGAGTTGGTAACAAGCTCGTTAATGATGATTCCGATGGAGGATAAGATTTTTGTGCTAATCGCAACAGGTTCTACTTGTATATCAGTCGAAATGTTGTCTTGATTTGGAAATATATTTAATATTTCAGAAATCAAAGTCGGAAAGTAATCTTTAATGGAAATGATATCTGTGTTTTCTGATCGGTATAATTTGTCATATAACAACATCATACTTCGAACTCGATTTGACGCATCGATCAAGATTGTTTTATGCAGAATATCTTTTTGTGAGTTTGCTTCCATTTTTAACAGACTATAAATCGTATTCATATTATTTTTGATACGATGGTGCACTTCGATTAAGATCAGCGCTTTTTCATTTAGGAGTGATTTGATTTTTTCATCCGCTTCCTTGATTTCGGTTATATCTGTTCTGATGGATAGATATTTTTCAATATCACCACGTGCATTTTTAATTGGCGCAATGGTTGTCGCAACCCAGTAAAAACTTCCATCTTTTGCTCTATTTTTGATTTCACCATGCCAGGTATTTCCTGATTTAATTGTTTGGTATAATTTTTTAAAAAACTCAAGTGGATGGTGCCCAGAATTGATGATGCGATGGTTTTCGCCGATTAATTCATCCCTTGTATACTTACTTATTTCGCAAAACTTTTTATTAACGTAAATAATATCAGCATTTAGATTGGTGATTGCAACAATCGCATGTTGGTCGATTGCAAATTGTCTTTGCCCTAATTCAAAATATGTTTCTTCTAGTTTTAGATCCAAAGTACGTTTGAATGTGATGTCGTTTGCGGTACCTTGTGAACCTACAAATTCTCCAAATTCGTTGAAAAGGGGAGTAGGATAAAAATTTAAATATTTTATTTCTCCGATTTTAGACAAAAATACAGATTCGTAATTGTTTTTCGAAGATTCGAAACCTAACTTAAGTATTTCGAAAACTTTTTGATCTCGAATGGATATATCAGGAGGTTGAAAATCGGAGAAAGGTCGATTTAACATTTCTTCCTTTGTATATCCAAGTAATTTTTCCCAAGCTGGATTGAGGTAAGAAAAATGCCCGTTTGCATTTGTACTCCAGACTAAACTCGCTGTATTTTCGACCAAGTTTGAATATTTTTTTTCACTCTCCTTTAAGTGTATTTCCGATTCCTTTTGTCTAGTGATGTCTTGGCAAGTTCCGATGGATATCTCTGGGTTTCCATTTGAATCAAATATTGAATAACAGGTTTCCCTAACCCATTTGATACGACCATCTAACAGAATGACTCGGTGTTCAATTTCATACTTTTGTTTATGGATAAGAGATTGAGAGTATGCATGGTTCACTTTTTCGCGATCTTCTGGATGGATGACGGATAAAAAAGTTTCGTAACTAGGTTTGAATTGGTTTGGATCCAATTCAAAGATTTCATAGATTTTTTTTGACCACTCTAAGGACCCAGTGATTAAATTTAACTCCCATCGGCCAACGTGGGAAACATTGGAAATGTCTTCAAATTCCTTTTTAAAGGAAATTTCGTTTTCGTTTTTTGCTTCTACTGCAACTAGCTGGATCCACTCACTGTCTATCGAGAGATTTCCAAAGAGTGAAACTTTTTTTGTCAAATTATTTTCTTTGGTGATTTCAACTAGGCAAGCATGTTTGTTTTTTTCTAAACAAATTGTGCTGATGAATGATTGGAAAATGTTTTTTGATTTCTCAGTTAAAACCGTACTAAATGAACTTTTGTAAAAATCAATTTGTGTAATGCCAAATAATTCCTGTGCTTCGAAATTGATAAAATTGATCATTCCTTGTTTTGAAATTTGAAAGATTGCAATAGGTAACGAATTGTAACATTCGTTTGCCATTCCATCTTCCTTATTTTCTTGAAACATACTCGGATTCATACGAATGAAATTTTTTGCATAGAAGCGAATTGAAATTTGCTACCAATTGATATATGTCATTGAAAAAAATGCCAGCATATTTTTATTTAGGTAACTCCGTACAATATAAAATGCAAAAAAAAATTTCCTGAAATGAGAGTGAAGTAAATTGAAACGTTATTTTATTTGATTATTAAGAAACGCGGAATTCGTTGTACCTACTATCAGTTCGGTGTAAATACATTTGGAAAACTTTCTATTGGGTAGTAGAATGATTCTTATTCTTAATTGATGAGGGGTATACGAGCCAGCTTTTGTCGTACGTACACTCTGTACTCATCTGATTAGGTGGTTCGTTGTTAGAAAATTTGAATTTTATGATAAAGACTTTAGTTCTGATAGCAAAGTCTGTAAAGTATTGATGCCCCAGTGTTCGATGTACTTGCCGTCTTGCAAGCGAACAATATCAATGACATCGATCCGAATTTGTTTTTTTGTTGGTACAATTCCGATAAGTGGGCCTAAATGTGTGCCAAGAATCGCCTTACGAGTGGTTACCTTATCACCTTCTGCAACTTGGTCATAAATCTCCACTTTCAAATCAGGAAATGCTGGTTTTAATATAGAATGGAAGGTATTCCACATTCCTTTCGCATCGTTTGTATGAGCCGGAGCTGTGCGATTGATAAAATCTTTATGCATGAGTTCCTCGAAGGTTTCCTCATTGCAGTTTTGGATTACTTCTAAATTGAACCTTCTTACAATTTCTTTGTTTTTTTCTAAATGAGTCATAGGTTCTTATACCATTTGTGAGGTTCGACCTTTTGCATATTCAATTTATGAAAATCTTTTTATCTCTTATTTTGAGGCAAATTGTCCACCCAATTCGGATTCAAACTCCCTTCAAAAATAATGATTTGGGAAGGAATTCCTTTGTTGTTTAATCTCGTTTCCTTACAATACGGTCCCCGTGAATGTTGGAACTTATTGTTCAGAACCTTCGCAATACTTCTTTTTTTCTTAGAAATTGTCCAGATTGGGAATCCTCGTTTGCTATAGAGAGAGGAGGGCATTGAAAATGTTCAAAACGATACAATCCAAGTGGAAAGGGAAACGAGGTAGGATTGGGATACCAATCTTCTTCTTTGTGTCTTGTTTTTCTATATTTATCTTACTCATGATTTTTGGAATTTGGACAGCAAGTAACCAAATCCTTTTCCTAAAATGGAAAGGAATCACCAAGGATTTGAGTGATTGCAATCGGGAAGTGGAAGGTTTATGGGGAAAACATTGTGGAAACATTCGCCTAACAAAAGAATTCCCTTTTAGCGAAATATCAATACCATCTATCAATGGTTATCAATTGCCTGGTTGGATGGTTTCGACAAAAGAGAATGAAAAAAACTTTGATAATCAAAAATCGAAAATAATCATTCTCGTCCATGGTGGTGGCTCAGACAGAAGAGAAGTCACTCGGTACATACCCTTTTATCTGAGTTTAGGAATGGATGTGATCAGTTTTGACTTATCTTGTCATGGGGAAGCACCTTGTCATTTTCCGGGTTTGAGTTTTGGAATTAGAGAATCACGAGATGTTCTCTCTGTTTTGGTTTATGTGAAACAACACTACAAAGAGATTTACATGTTTGGATCTTCCGTTGGAGGTTCTTCAGTTCTGATCAATCTTCCCATTATAAGCGAAGTAAAAGCGATTATAGTTGAAAACCCAATGATCAGCTTTGAACGATTGATTTCTGATTCGAAAGAATCAAAAAGTCTTCCGAAACAAATGATAAATTTGTTAGTAAAATTAGTGTTGTTAAGAGGAAATTTTGATACTATGCTAAGTCCTGAAAATTCTATGAAGTTAACGAAAGGAATTCCTATCCTTTTAATCCATAGCAAACAAGATCAAATTGTATCGTATCTTCATTCAAAATATTTGTCAGAACTTTATTTGGGGCCGTCTGAATTATGGTGTCCCAGCTATGGTGCACATGGTCTTATTTGGAATTCCAATCCAAGTGAGTATGAATCTAAGATTAGGGAATTTATAGATCATTATAAAAATAAACGAGGTGAATGATAATGGAAGAATATTTAATTTTAATGCGATTGGATCTTTTAACAAAAGGTGAAAAACCTTCACAAGAACAATTAGAGATTTATATGAAACAATACCATGAATGGATAAATGAAATCATTTCAAAAAAGAAATTCATTTCTGGAATTGGACTTTCAGAAGAAGGTAAAGTAATTCGATCCAAACAAATCATAACCGATGGTCCATTTGTTGAAACTAAGGAATCATTAGCGGGTTTTATCATCATCTATGCAGAGAACTGGGATGATGCAGTGCAGATTGCGAAAAAATGCCCGATATTGGGAGGAGAAGGGAATAGTGTGGAAGTCAGAATGGTAAAAGGGACACATCAGGATTCAATGTAAAACGTTCTGTTGCTAATGGATACAGCGGATATTTCCAATCGGATTTCTAATTTGTACAAGACGGAAGCTTCCAAAATGATTTCCGTTTTATGCAAATATTATGGAATTCAGTTTATGGATAATGCGGAAGAAATTGTCAGTGAAACTTTTTTAACGGCATCAGAAGATTGGTTAAACAAAGGAATTCCAAATAATCCAATCCCTTGGTTGTACTCAGTTGCAAAAAACAAAGCAATCAATAGATATAAACGAGAGAAGATTCATGACCAAAAAATAATCGATCATTATCGACAAGAATCTAACTCATCCAAGATAGATTTCGATTTTGTGATGGAAGAGGTGATTGACAGTCAATTGATGATGATGTTTGTACTTTCACATCCTTCCATCCCAATCGAATCACAAATCGGTTTGGCTCTTCGGATTTTATGCGGATTTACCATTGATGAAATTGCCAAAACATTTTTAACCAATAAAGAAACCATCTCAAAACGTCTTTACCGTGCAAAAGAAGTCCTGAGGGAAAATGGTATTAGCCTGAAATATCCGACTCCAGATGAATTTCAAAATCGTCTCCAATCAGTATTGAGAACTATATACCTCATTTTTAATAAAGGTTATTCGATGGAAGGATTGGAGAAAGAGATTCGAAAATCATTATGTTTGGAATCAATCCATCTCTGTAGTTTACTTTTAGAAACTAAAATTTCAATTCATTCCGATGTGTATGCTCTACTTTCTCTATTTTGTTTTCAGTACTCTCGTTTTGATTCACGGTTTGGCCATGAAGGGGAAATCGTACTTTATGAAGACCAAAACCGAGAGTTTTGGAATTTGGAATTCATTCAAAAAGGAAAATACTTTTATCACTTGCTGATTCAAAACCCAATGTTTTCCAAATTCCATTTGGAGGCAAATATTGCTTTTTGGCATAGTCTCCCAGAAGGTACGAATGGGAAATGGCAAAGTATCTCTGAATTGTATTCAGCACTTCATTTGATAGAATCTTCTTCTTTGATACAACTCAATCGTATTTATGCTATCTACAAAGCATATGGAAACAAAGAAGCGATCAGAGAATTGGGAAAGTTGGATTTACCAAAAAATTCTTATTACTTTTCGTTATTAGGTGAGTTGTATTCTGGTTTGGATCCTTTAAAATCAAAAGAATATTTTATGGAAGCAATATCTTATGTAACGTCTCCAAAAGAAATCAATTCCATACAGAATCGAATGAAAAAACTTCTGTAATAATTTCTGAATCACAAAATTCTTTTAAGTCGTAGGTTTTTTCTGGTATTATTTCGTCGAAACTACTGGTTAGATTAAGATAAGAGCCAATTCTGACTTTTGCTGGAATTGAAATTTGAATACTAAATTCCAATTTAACGGGATTACGTTTCGAAGGAATGACCGATTAATTGTATGACTACAATGAGGCAAAAACAAATTCGATTTATTAGATACCTAAGTGGTATTTTTATCACTTTAGCAATAATAAATTCACTAGCAATGTTATTGTTTTTTGGGAGAACATTTTTTTCCTTTTTTGGCTTCTTTGTTGCTCTCTTATTTTATATTGCCTATACATTGAACAAAAAAGGATTCCATTTCCTTTCTAAAAATTTAATTTTATTACTATTTAATTTTGCGATCATAAATATATCGAGTACGCAAGGGAAAGGTTCTGGTTCAATTCTTTTGTATTTCCCACTTTTGAGTTTATATTTTCTGATATTTGAAACGATCCAGTGGAGATGGATTGTTTATTGGACTTTGGTCTCGTTACTTTCTTATTTTTATCTGGAGTCATCTGAATATTCCATCCTTAAGTTTGGTAATATGGATAAGATAGATCTGAATACACTTTTTCAATTTAATCTTTTTTTGAGTTTTCTTGGAGAATTTTTAATCATGCTCATGTTTATACGTGTGAATCATGAATTAGAAAACTCTTATGTGGTAAAAGCAGAAGAATTAAATGATTCATTGAGGGAATTAAGTTTTGCTAAGGAAAAAGCAGAGAAGGCTGCGCAATCTAGGTCTATGTTTTTATCTTCCATGAGTCATGAGATTCGTACTCCGATTAATTCAATCATAGGATTTACAAATATTATTTTGGATGATGATCCAAAAGAAGAACATAAGGATTTTTTGTCCATGATTCAGTTTTCTTCTAAAAATCTATTAGTTATCATAAATGATATTTTGGATTTTAATAAGATGGAGGCGGGTAAGGTTGAACTTGAATTCATTCCCTTTGATTTTCAATCTTTAATCCATAAAATCTATCATTCTATGAAGGTTAAAGCGGATGAGAAAAATCTTGAATTCAAATTGGAAATAGATGAAGGTATCAGTAAATTTTTAATTGGTGATCCGAATCGCTTAACGCAAATTTTAATCAATTTGATTTCGAACGCTATAAAATTTACATTAGATGGTGAAATTGGTTTATTAGTCAAACTAGAAGACACATCACATGATAAAGTAATAGTAAAATTTATTGTAAGAGATACTGGCATCGGTATACCAGAAAAGAATCAAAAAATCATATTTGATCATTTTTCTCAAGCTGATTCTTCCACTTCAAGAAAATTTGGTGGTACAGGTTTAGGATTATCAATTGTGAAAAAGCTCGTTGAACTCTATGGTTCTAATATTACATTAGAGTCGAAAGAAGGTGAAGGAAGTGAATTTTCATTTATTTTGGAATTTGCAAAATCGGAATTGATTCCAGAAGAGAATCGTTTTGTGATTCAAAAAAATTCTTCAAATCAAAGAAAGAATAAAACTATCCTTGTTGTAGACGATAATGAACTCAATTTAAAAGTAGCGTTTCAATTTATCAGAAAATGTGGTTTTGAATGCCAATTGGCGAGTAATGGTAAAGAAGCTTTACAGATTGTTAGTAAAGAGAAAATCTCTTTGGTCTTAATGGATCTGCAAATGCCTGATTGGGATGGATTTGTCACTACGGAAAAAATTCGTGCTAGTGGAATCTTCACTCCTATCATAGCTCTAACTGCTGATGTTTCGATTGATGTTAGCAATCATGTGAAACGTTCAGGTTTTTTAGATATAATTCATAAGCCATTTCTACCAGAAGATCTAGTAAACAAAATTGAACTTTATGCAGAGTAAGCCATTTAAGGATTGGAAGTTCCAATCCTCATTTTGGTCTCTTAGTTGCCAGAAAATTTTTGTGCTTCTTCACATTCTGGAATGGAAACTTTTCCTTTTGCACCTTTAAATGTATCGCATGTTAGTTTATCAAATGCTAAGATACACTTTTCAAATGCTTGTACTTGTTCTTCTGTCACATCCTTCTTCTCTTCGATTCTCTTTTTCTCAGCCTCTTTCATTTTTTGGTCAAAGAATGTGATACAGTTTTCTTCTGACTGCATAAAAGGTGGGATCATATTCCGATAAGCAGGTGGAATTTTTGCGAATTCATCTTTCGTACACTCAATTGTTTTTGAACACATTGTCTTTTGGAATTTTGGAACCAATTCTTTTAGTTTTGCTTCTGGTGATTGTGAAAGTTTGTTACAAGCCAGTAGTGACAAAAGGGTGAGAAGAGTAAGGTTGGTTTTTGAAAGAAAATTCATAGAAACTTCCAATTGATAAAATTTGACCAAATTTATCATTTTCCAAATGATTCGAAAAGGAAAATTTATAAATTTGGTTTTCTCAAATGAAATATATTTACTTGTTTTTACGTTTCTCGATCAAATATCGTAAAGCGCCTGTTGACCATAATGCCCAAAGGATGAGGACAGGTTGAAAAAATAGACGGATCAGTCTTTTCTCATCAGTATCGAGACCAAAAGCACTGATCCCATTAGTGTATTGAGAAATATTTCCTGGGAAAATTAAAACAAAAAAGATAGCAAGTAGTATCCCCACTTTTATCCTTTCCTTCGCCCAAAAAAGTAAGGACAGTCCAAATGTGATTTCAACCACTCCTGAAGACAATACAACAAAATCCATAAACATTGGATCTTGAGGTAACCATCGTGGAACTTGGGCTAAAAATTCTTGCCGTTGGAACGTAAGGTGACCTACACCTGCAACTGTCATAAAAAGTCCGAGTACAGTTCGTAAGATATTTTGTAATAGATTTGTTTGCATCATTTTCCTCGGTGTTTTAGACGTAAATTCGATGTTAAATGAATGTAATTTTATAAAAAATTGTTACCTTAAGAATTGGATGGAAAGTAAAGTTACATCGTCTTCAAAGTGTTCTGAGTTTTGATGGGAAATTGCTGATTGTAATAAAGAACTGAGTGTATTGTCCTTTTTCCAAATTGACTGGTCCTTTAACCAAGTAACAAATCCCTTTTCTCGGAACATAGAATTGTCTTTTGAACGAACGTCAAAAATTCCATCAGAAAATAAAAAGAGTTTATCTCCTACCTCATATGGTACTTCGAAATTAGTTCCCTCCCATTCAGGAAGAATGGAAAGAGGTTTCCCTTTTCCTATGAGGGCAGTGATTTTGTTTTGATTGCCGAAATAAATGTCTTCGTGACCCGCTTTTGACCAAATGAATTTTTTTTCATGGGAATCAATGACAACGGCAACTGCTGTAATGAATAATCCTGCTGTATTTCCATATAGATTTGAATTTAGTTGAGACAAACATTGGGCAGGGTTTTCTTTGTTGCTGTTTGGAAGTTGTAAGCTAAAATGTAATAAGGTGGAGATCATTCCTGCAGAGAAACCATGCCCTGATACATCTGCTAATAGAACAAAAGTTTTTCCATTTTCCAATGTTTGGATGCAATAATAATCACCTGCAATTCCATCACTTGGCAAAAATTCTAATTTAACATCGATTTTGTTTTTATCATAATTTGGTTCAGGTAATAGTCTTTTTTGGATTTTGACTCCACGAGCCAATTCATCTTGTAAGTAAAATTCTTTTTGTTTTAATCGTAAGGCATTTCGAATTACACTCAATAATTCTGATTCCAAAAAAGGTTTCGAAAGGTATAAGTCAGCACCTTCACTGTGTAATTCTTTTCTTGTTGTTACATCTGCTTTGGCTGTTAACAAAATGACTGGTAATGAATGGAACTGTTCTTTTTTTCGAATTTCTTTAATCAAATCAAGTCCACTTAGTTTTGGCATCATAAGGTCAGTGATCATTAAGTCTGGATTTTCTGATAAACTTGTTGTTAAACCTTCCTCTCCATCTTTTGCTACGAGGACATGGTAACCGGCCCTCGTGAGGATTGAACCTAAATAGGATCGTAAATCAGGATTGTCTTCAACAACCAGTAGTTTAACAAAACGTTTGTGAGGTAGGTATTCTTGTTCGACAATATGTGTTTTCGATTCTTCAGGAATGTATTCATGTTGGAAAAGGTGGTATTGTTTTTCTTTCCAACTTGAAATCTCTTCTGTTTTTACATTCTTTAAAATGGGTAATGTAAAATAAAAATGAGAACCTTTTCCGATTTCACTTTCAACTCCTACTTTACCTCCATGTAGTTCCACTAATTCTTTCACAAGTGCTAAGCCAAGTCCTGTACCTTCTTGTTCTCTCGTGAGGGATGCCTCACTGATTCCAAAACGGGAAAATAGACGTTTCATTTGATTTTCATTCATGCCAATTCCAGTGTCGTAAACTGAGACAATCACCTCCCCATCATTTTCCTTTGTTTGTAATTTGATTGTTCCACCTGATTCGGTAAATTTGATCGCATTCGACAGATAATTAAAAATACATTTGTCCAATTGTTCAGGATCAGCTGCAACGATAGGATCATTCTCTTCTAAAACGAGTTCAAAATGAATGTTTTTTCTTTTGACATAGGCATTAAAATTTTCTGATACCAAAGATAAAAATTCACCAAGTAGTATGGGTGATGTTTTGATTTCCATTTTCCCTGAAGTAATTTTTTGGAGATCGAGTAGTTGGTTCACTAGTCGAGTTAATCTTCTCCCTTGGTTGGCTATGATTTTGACCTCTTGTGGATTCAATCCTTCCTCTCGGGTTAATGCAGATTCAGAGGGTCCAGAAATTAAAGTGAGTGGTGTTCTTAACTCATGTGAGATGTTTTGGAAAAACGCAGTTTGAGCTTTGTTTTCTCTCTCTAACGAGTCTTCGGCGATATTAGCCGCTAACGTAAAGTAATAAGCAAAACCAGCATGGAATAAAGTGGAAAAGACTATGTTTGATACATTGATAAGTGTGAGGAAATTTGTATTCCAAACATATATGGGGGGATAATTCATCGAATAATAATACGTGGATGCAAATAAGAGACATCCAATCACTATACTACCAAATTTTAGAAAATTTTTACCTGGAGGTAAAAGGAAAATACCTGTTGCAAATAACATCATGTAGTATTGATATCCAGCTCCCCATCCAAAAAAGTAAGTGGCTGTGAGTGCATGTAAAAACACTTCTGAAAAACATAAATACAAGGAAGTGAATAGGTATTTTTTGCGATTGATCCAAATTGTAAATGCAAACCAGAATACACTTCCAATATTGAAAACTGCCATCTCAAAGGCACCAACGATCCAGAAAAAAAAGACAAAGGTAAAATGGATAAGTCCCGCTAAAACATAAATTGAGTTTGTTGCTACGTAGTATCGCTGGTAACGTAATTCGACTCCAACTGGTGCTTGGAATAGTGAGCGAACAAATGTTAAAATCTGGATCATGTTGGAAAAAATGAATCAGATTGAGTGTGGGAAGTCAAGAATTCCGTCTGATGATTTACGGGAAATGAGTCAAGTAAAGGATTCTGTAATCCAGATCGAATGGGTGTGGCCACCAATTTCATGCCGATCCAATCTTTATAGTAACAGGGATAGGGAGAAACTGTATTCGCATTTCTCCTAAAGAATTCGATTCCTTCCCAATTATTTTTAGCTCAGAGTAAAAATTATACTCGTTACGAGAGCACTGAAATTTTAGTCGTAGTATAGGATATGCAAACGATACTCAAAATATACTTCCTCCTTAGTTTTTTAGCGTTCGGGATATTATGTTCCCTTGGGACTTTTTTATCACTGCATCTGATGCAGAATTTTGAGGATCAATTTTTAATCCAAATTGGATTTACTCTTGTAATTATAACTCCCGTTAGTTTTTTTATTGGGATTGTTTTTGGAAATTGGATCACTTCCATTTTTATGAAACTGGAATCTGCTTTTAAAGAAGTTGGTTTGGGGAATTTAGGAGTCCAGATTCAGTATAATAAAAATGATATCTTTAAAGATTTTTATCATAGTTTTCATCGTATGATTTTAGCTCAAAGTGAGCTGATCCAACACATTAAATCTTCAGCATCAACTCTATCGAATGAATCACTTGAGATGAAAAAAATTACGAGTGAGTTTGCATTAAATTTGCAATCTCAGTCAGCAGCAACAGAAGAGGTATCCGCATCGATTGAGGAAATATCTGGTGTGGCAACATCCATTTCCAATATTGCAAATGAAAACAAAGATAGTATGTCTGATCTAAAAGAAAAAGTAGAATCTCTGTCTACTGCCATTGATGAAACTGCTGACACAGTAAATGAAACTTTGACTTCTATCCAAGTGATCATTGAAAAAGCAGAATCTGGAAAAACTTCATTGAAACTCATGAATGATGCGATGGAAAATCTTACATCCAGCTCTACAGAAATTTCTCGTACAGTTGATATCATTAATAAAATTAGTGAACAAGTGAATATGTTAGCATTAAATGCTTCCATAGAAGCAGCAAGAGCAGGAGATGCTGGAAGGGGATTTGCTGTTGTTGCCGATGAAGTTTCTAAGTTAGCAGAAAGAACAGCTAACGCAGTAAAAAGTATCGATCTTCTAATTAAGAAAAACCAAAAGGATGTTGAGTTGGGAAGAGAAAGAATTGATTCTACAACTTCCGAAATCCAATCCATCATTGGCACCATTGATGTCATTTCAAGTCATATTGAAGAAGTTAAGAATGCAATTATATCTCAAAAGAATGTGGAAGGAAAACTTTTTAATCTAGCTCAATTTGTAAAAGAAAGATCTGATGAAATTAAAAATGCAGTTAATGAACACAAAACGGCAACAAACGAAGTAATGGTTTCTGTATCGTCCATCAGTGAGATCTCATTTAAAAATTCCGAACAAAGTGAATTTTTGGCAGATAACCTCAATCAATTTAGCAATGCGACAGAGAAATTGATTTCTATGGTGAATCTTTTTAAAACCAATGCAACTGTTTCCCATCAGAATGATTTTTTTAGGGATCCAAAAACTCATAGAATAGAATATTCATCTGAAATTGGAGACATTTACTATGTACCCAATCATCATTTAATTGAAGTTGTGTGGAAACCAAATTACTCAGACGAAGGATACAAATCCATTCTCTTAAAAGCTTTGGAAATCATTGAAAAGTGGAAAATATCAAAATGGTTGGCTGACACAAGACAAATTGGTTTGGTTTCAAAATCAGGGCAAGATTGGGTTAACCTTGAATGGTTTCCGAAAGCAAGTAATTCTACACTTCGTAAAATGGCAGTTGTATTGCCAGAATCAGCTTTGTCTGCCATTTCCATTGAAGACACCACATTAAAAACTGGACTTGTGGAAATGAAGTCGGTTCCCAATATGGAATCAGCTTGGAAATGGTTGGCTTAGTATAAAAAAGCAGAGTCTTTGTCTAATTTGACAAGACCTGCTCTATAACGTTTGTTGGGATTCGTAATGTTCCCAAAAACATAAATTGAGTTCCCATTCGAAATTACTTTTCTTACAGTTGATCCTACTTGGAATTTTGGATCCCAACTATTCAAAGTTAAGTCACTTCGATTTTGTGAAAAAATTCCAACTCTTTGTGCACCGGATACTGTACTGATTAAACCACCTAAGTATATTTTGTTTTCATTTTGGTCAATCGAACGAACGAATTCGGAAGCAGTAGCCAATGTTCCATTTGTTTGGATAGAAGTTAAATCAGGAAGTTGGTAGTAGGATAAACTATTTCCTGGATAAGGTGAAGTAGTTTGGTATTGTCCGCTCATAATCAAACGATTGTCGGAAACAAATATGGAATAAGCAGAAAAATTGGAAGTGAAACTGTCGGTATGTGTTTTTATAAATGTTCCATTGAAACGATTTATTTTTGCTAGGTGAACTGCTGGATTTGAAAAAGTTGTGAATTGACCTGAAGCCAAAAGTTCTTCTTCCCATATTAGTAATGATCTTACGGTATTATTTGGATTGGGAAGAAAATTGGCATCAAAACCACTTTCAATTGAATCAAGTTTAACAATTCGATTCACAGGAATCGAATTGAGAGTTGTAAAATTCCCCGAAGCATAAATTGAATCTTTATGGAAGATCATTGTTTCAATAGAAGATGCAGGAAAGATTGGATTCCAAGTTAATAAAGTTTTTGTATCTAATTGAAAAGCAGCAGTTGATTGGCGTGTTGTGTTGACAATTGACGTGAATTGTCCATGAAGATAGAGTTTATTGTCTACGGCGAGCATTTGAGTCACTATATCATTTGGATTTGGATCCCAATCGGTTGGAGTACCTGTCGCTAAATCCAATTCTGCAAAATAATTTCTAGTCCTTGTATCAATGGCTCCGTACCCACCTCCCAAAAAGAGAACATTCTCTTTTAGTTTTAAAGCTACACCTTGGAATTCAAAATTTAAATTAAATAATCTAGGATCAAAAGAAGTTACTTCATCAGTTTCTATATTCAATTGGAAAAAATATTTTCTTTCTAAGTTTCTAACTGATTCAAAAAATCCAAATGCATAGAGTTTGTCATCTACGATAGATAATTTATAAACATTTGCATACACACCATCTAAATTATAATTGGAAGGTTGCAGATTTCCCGATAAATCTACTTTGAAAATTCCAAGTCTTGGTGTCGATATTTCTCCAGCTACGAACAATTGGTCTTTGTAAATTGCGAGGTCAAATACAGCATTTCCTGAAATTAACAAACTACTGAAAGAGGATGTAACTGTGTTGGTAGTTAAGTCTATTGCCGCGAGTTTTGATCGTGTTACAGTACCGGCATTAAGAGAAGAAAATACTCCGCCCACATATAATGTTCCATCTTTTAATAACAAAGTATTCACCGAACCGTTTGTATCTACGATCGGATAAAATGTGTTTCCGTTATCTTTATGAAGTTTACCTAAATTTCCTGCTCCATTTCCATTAACAGCCGTAAAACTTCCTCCTATATAAATATAAGTTCCGTCAGTAACAAGTGATTTTACATCAGTTCCAGAAACATTTGGTGCCCAGGAATCGATTACCCCAGTAGTTGCATTGATGGAAGCAATATGTTCTCTGTTTGTTGGAGATGGAAAGTTTGTAATCGGTCCATTTGAAGTTTGGAAATCACCCGAGAAGAAGATCCTTCCATCTAAATAAATTAAATCATAAAATATAGAACTCGAAGTATTTAGTCTGGCATCAAAACGTAAATCTAGTTGGCATTTTTGATTGATTTTTGCTATATTATTTCTTGGAATACCTTGTATGTGTGTGAATTTCCCAAGTATATAGAGGTTACCTTCTTGGTCTAAAACGGCATGGTTGATCGTTCCATAAGTGGAACCTACCTCATCAAAAACATCAAGTTGAGGGCAATACGTGGAAGCAATAGGGATACTGGAATCACTCCAGATAAAGGCACCACCACCAGTAGTTGCAGCAATTTGGTCAAAGAGACCACCAATATAAATTTTCCCTTTTGAGATAGTGGCTGTTACAACTTCTGCTGGGCTACCTGTAGTAAACACACCATAACTTACAAAATTTGGTTCATTCCTGTCGATATAAGGAACACAACTTGGAGAACGATCATTCGCTACATTTTTGATGAGTAAGAATGTTAAAAAAGATTTGGAACTAGGATCACATGCATTATTTAATTCAGAAACTTTACATCCAATGGCTAAACAAAAGATAACAAAGAAAAAAGTAAAACGAGAGTAAAAATGCATATAACCACAGGTTAGACACTATTCATTTTTCGCGAGTAAAATAAATAATAAGGTAGCTCTTACAATTTTAAATACTACAACTGATTAGAACTTATCCGAACTTCGAGACTTCAAGTTAAATTGTAATGAATTTTACTTAGCAATCAATTTGTATAGGATTAGATTATCGAAATGAAAATCAAATTCAATTTCCTAACGTATGTATTGTTTTAAAACTTTTACGTATCTAACACTACATGTGGTATATTGAGTGCTTGATAGGATGGCTTACAAAGTATTTTTATCTTGCGAGCCACAGTGACTTAACATTAAACTTAAAAGAATTTCTAAGCCACATTGAAACCTTTGTGAGTAAAAGGAATCTCACCTTTTATCTCAAGATGTATTTTACAATTTTTAGGATCGAGTTGAAATTGAGTCAAAAGAGGTAATCTTCTGATGAAACAAATCCAAACGGTCCTACGATTCTTTCCTTTCCTTTTTTTAACCTTATTTTTTTCACATTGCCATGTGAGTTCACATACTTACAAAAATTATACCATCATTTCCTCTAACCAACCATTTACACTTCCCATCAAACCAAAGACATATGTCGATTTCCAAACCATTAAGGCTGCTGATTGGGAAGTGCCACTTGCCGGTTTATTGGATTTAGAGGATCCAAAATCCAAACTTGCCAATCTAACAGACAAACTAGAACCAATTTCAATTTATTTTTATTTGGTCAAACACCCAAAATATGGAACCTTTATGATCGATTCTGGGATCGGGGAAAGTTTTACAAAAGGGAAAGACCAAGTTCCGGTCAATTCCATTGTTGCCTCTCAAATGAATTTTGATAAATTAAAGGTCTATGAAACAACAAAGAGTTATTTAGAAAAAAATAAAATCCAATTGAAGGGAATCTTTTTTACACACTTACACCTGGATCATGTTATGGGTGCCAGTGAGTTAGACCAAAACATTCCTTTTTATGTTGGTCCAGGTGAGATGGACCATTCACAATTCATCAATGTTATTGTACAAGGCTCTACCAATCGTTTGTTAGGAGAAAATCCAAATTTATTACAACTTGATTTTGGTGATGTGAATTCTGGTACTTTTGTTTTTGATTTTTTTGGAGACCAAAGTTTTTTTATCATCTCTGTTCCGGGTCATACAAGGGGAAGTTTAGCATTCTTTATCCCTTCCAAAGATGGTGGTCATTTGGTTTTAGGTGATACTTGCCATACTCGTTTTGGTTGGTTAGAAAATATAATCCCAGGAACATTTACAACAGATCCAAAGTTGAATCGTCTGAGTTTGGATACTTTAAAGGGCATTGCAACTTATCAAAAAACCAAATACATTTATCCAGGCCACCAAGAAAGAATCGTATCCAAAGAACAAAAATAAACGATTGATTCTTTTTGAAAATAATAAAGACTCTATGTTTCGATTGCCCGAGGTGATTCGATGAACCAAAAGAAATATCTATGTTTGTTAATTTGTCTTTCCTTTTCTTCACTATTAGCAGTTGACCAAGTGACTTGGAACCAAGCAGACCAATTTTTAAAAAAACAAGATTACCTTTCTGCATTCAAACTATCGGAAAAGATTGTCCAATCGGATCCAAAAGATAGTTTTGGTTGGTGGCTTCGATTGGCTTCTTCTTCTCAATTGGCGAGTAAAAAAGGCAAATGGCCAGACGAATGTATTAAGAGTGCAAACCAACATGTTTTACTCGTTCCTGAAGAAGAACCATCTACTTTGACAACTGCAATCTGGTGTCTCAATCATGATGAGCGTTATCCTGAAATGGTTTCCCTCATCCCGAAGGTCATTCCGAAAGCTAGGGAAAAAATTGGAGATGCCAATTATGGATTGTTGATAAATGTATTAACTATCGCCTATATGAAGTTAAATGAAAGGTTAAAGGCAAGGGAATTTTTATTTGAAGGTCTCTCCTCATTATCAGGAAAAGATGCTGCCATGAATACTGGTTATAATATCGGTGACCTGTTTATCGATTCTGAAATCACAATGGACGAAAGGGAAAAATGGCATGAACTATTTCAGAATAACCTGTTCAAAGATAAATTGTCCAATGCACTCATACCAGCAATCGCTTGGAATACTTCCTTACTCACTGATGAATATGTAAAAAAAGGGAAATACAATTACGCTTTTGATACCATATCAATGTTATACCCAGATATGGATGCCCAAGTAACCTCATATTGGAATTTTTTACGAGATCAACTTTTCATTAAATACAAGGCATTACAATTTCGAACAAAAAAATTGAAAGAAGAACCTCGTAGAAATTTAAAGATGATTTTTTTGGTAGTCCCTCGCACACGATTCAAAGATCCATTACCAAATCAATTGAGTTCCTATGGAAATATGGATACAGACTTGTCGGAAAAAGATTTATCTGATTTATTATTAAGTTTTATTTACTTTCGAGATTCATTCGAAGATGTATCGAAGGGAATCCATTGGGATTATGAAGTGATACGAACCAATTCAGAAATCACTTCCACAAATTTTCGAGATGAATCCTTTCGTTTTGTGATGCAACCTTCGATTGAATCCATCCAACCAGCCCTTTCAAAGGACATACTGGATCAAATCAAATCAAGTGATGGAGTGGTTGTTGTTTGGCCAGGTGTGAAACAACCTAATCGAGTACTCATTACGAATGGGGGAGGCACAGAATGGAACTATGGAACTGATACTGATCCAGAAGTGAGACTGACCATCCTTTCGGATTCCAATAAAAGTATCGCAAGTGGAAATCATGCCAACCATCCCATTTTCATTTACCATGAATTATTCCATGTTTTGGAATGGGCATACCACAAATCCAATTTCCCTAAAAAAGACCACCCTTACCAAAGGAGAAAAGAGTGGCCTCGGGATTACCAAGGAAATACAGAGTGGGATTTTTACTCAGAAACCTTTAACAAACGTATGATGACAGAAGACCAAATGGATCGATTGTTTTGGATAGGAAGAAAAGAAGGGTTTTACGGAATCAAAGTCAAAGAAGAAAAAAAATAATACAGTCGTTTCTAGTATTATTTGCCATTAAAATTGATTGAAATGTAAAGTTAGATGGTTCCATCTAACTTTGCTTCTTTTAGGATGGAATGGATTTGGTGATTCAATAAATTTTGCATTTCTGGATTTTCGAGGAAAAAGGGCCAGAGTGGTAAAAATATCCATCCATTATATATTTTGAATTTTGATTCCCTTCTATAATTATTAGCTTTTCCAGTTTCTTGATTACGAATGCTTACTTCTGTCGTGATCGTTTCATAAGTGATACTCGGTAAGATTCCAAATGATAGTCCCGTGATCCAAACACCAATGCCTTCTTCATGTTTTCTGGTTAGAAACACTAAAGCAAAAACTTCATCATCTTTATATCCAACTTTGACTGATTTGAAATAACCAGCTGTTTCAAATGCTTTTTGTAGTAGTTTTCCTTCATTGATGACAATTTTTGGATGGTCTATTGTAGATGGGTTGTAAATGGTAATGGATTTTTGGGATGGGTTTTGTTTTAAGGACAGGATGAATTTTGTGTCTACGTCTGATAAATTTTCAGCAAACGTCATGCAGTTGTTAATGGTTAATAAACAAAGTATGTAAAAATAGAATCTGACTCTAGAACGCATCGCCAAAGAATGTATTCTTCCCACCTAATGGCAAGTTATTTTTTCTTGACACCACTAATTTACAAAACATAGTATTCTACTATGGCATTTTACCGTATAACATCTGTCTTAATTCTATTTCTCGCGTATATATTGATTTCTGTAGGGTGTAAAGCGACAACAGAACGACTATTTGATCCGAGTGATTCAAAATCAGAGTCAAAAAACACTCTAATCGGTTTTTTATTATTAGATGAGACTGAGCGAAATGATCTTGCGATTGCAGTTAGTTATGTTAGCTTACAACCGTTATCAGGGGAAAATGTAAAGATAGACGAGATTGTAGAACTAAATCCATCTCTAGACATCTACAGAGGTTCTTATATCAAAACTTCTTTTCATTATTTTGAAGAAGAAAAAGAATCTTATATTTCATTTTCCAATCATCCTAAAAAATCAATTTTTAATCCAAACAAGTTAGATGGTGACAAAGAATATTTAATTAGGGAATTGAATTGGACTCGGGCTTGCGGAGATAAATGTAGAATCAATATGAGTTCAATGCTAAACCCTTTCAAAAGTGCCAATACATTGAAAATCAAAGGGAAACCAGGAGAGATTGTTTTTCTAGGAATTTTTACGATCAAAACAAATCAAATTTCTGGCACTTCGAGTTTTACCATTGAATTCAATCGAATCTCGGACAATTCGGAGTTCTACCAGAGACGGATTGATCCCGTTCAGGAAAAAATAATTTTTGATCCTCAGTTTGGCAAAAATCAAAAATCAGCAGAAATTCAGTTTTTGAGATCCATTTTGGAAATGCAAAAATCTGGGTTTTGGTATGAAAAGGCTAAAGAAAATTTAAAAATTCTGACAAGATAAGTTTGAAATCATTTTTTCCGAATACAATATGTCTAATTGAAACAGCTGTGTTTGGAGAAACTTCTTTGCCAACAATTCTCATATCCTTATCAATCGTCGTTTTATTTTCAATTTCATTTTTCCAATGTAAGGCGTTTGGAAAAGACCCAGAAGGTTCCCATAAGGAATTGATTCAAAAATCAACTCATTACGATCATTCACGCGAACAGTTCGTCAATCGACGGCCAGATGTACTGGAGAAAATGAGGGAAGGTCAAAACTTCTTTTCTCTTTTCGTTAAGTTTATGTTTGGTGGTGACAAATACCAGAAACCTTCCGTAAAATTACCTGAAGAAAAACCAAACTTTCAGGAATTTTTAAAACCTGACGAAAGTATCAAATTTATTTGGTTTGGGCATTCTACATTCCTTGTGAACATAGAAGGAACCATTTTACTTTTTGATCCAGTTTTTTCTGGGTCAGCAGCACCCTTTGCCATTATGGTCAAACGATTCCAGGATGCTGTTGTGAAATTAGAAGAATTACCAAAAATCGATTATATCATTATCTCGCATGACCATTACGATCATTTGGATATGGAAACGATCGATTTTTTTAAATCCAAAGAAACTCGTTTTCTAACTCCACTCGGTGTTACATCCCACTTAAAAGAATGGGGGATACCTGAAGATCGGTTCACAGAACTTGATTGGTGGGAAAAGTTTTCCATAGGAAAAATTCAAATCGTTTGTACACCTGCCCAACATTTTTCTGGTAGGAGAGGGATGAATGGAAACCAAACCCTTTGGTCTTCTTGGACAGTGATTGGTGAAAAAGAACGATTTTATTTTAGTGGGGATTCTGGTTACGATATCCACTTCAAACAAATCGGAGATACATACGGTCCCTTTGATTTGACCTTTATTGAAAATGGACAATACAATCCTATGTGGGAAGCGGTTCATGTTTTACCAGAACAAACTGCAAAAGCACATTTGGATTTAAAGGGAAAACGATTGGTGCCTGTCCATTGGGGAATGTTTAATTTATCCCTTCATAGTTGGTATGAACCTGCTGAAAACATTGAAAGAGAATCAAAAAAGTATAACATTGATTTGATGACTCCAAAATTTGGACAGTTGGTAAAACTAAAAGAACCAAATCTTTTGGAACGGTGGTGGAAAAAATACATAGAAACCGATTGAGTTTCTTTGTCCAACAATCCAAAGGAGAATTGGATTGTTGGTTTTTGTCTTCAACTAAGGGTAGTTAGTTGTAAATGAAACAGGAATCAATTTTTAATTTGTTTCAACATAGTGTTTGAAATTATTTAAGATTGATTGCCATCCATCTTTTTGCATTTCCACTGGATTTTCATTCTCTGCATCAAAAACAACAACCACTTCTGTATTGGGAGATTTTTCCAAAAATTGAACCTTCACCTTTCGTCCGTCAGGCATTGTGTATGACAATGATTGAAAATCTTTCACTTCATCGAAAATGGCTTCAAAATCGAATCCAAAACTTCCATCTTTTGCTTCCATCCTTGCAAAATACTTTCCTCCCGATACTAAATCCACTTTTGCAGCTGGACAATGCCAAGAGGGATCTGCAAAATTCCAAGATGTAATGTGAGATGCGTTTGTATAATATTCCCAAACTTTTTTTCGATCGGAAGTGATGGACGCGCTTATTGTAATTTCTGTAGGCATAAGAGAAAATGGATTCAGTTTGTAACACCTGAGTCAATGAAATTTTCCCATCTTTTTTGAGACCAGTCGATAGAAAGATTTACCCCATTTTGATACAAGGTGGTTCAACAAATGGGGAAAAAAATCGATAACAATCGTTATGCAAAAATTCTAATGATGATTTCATTGGTTTTCGTTTTACTTAATTGTTCCGACAATTCGAGTTCAAATTTTGCTAATTGGGTGGAAGGAATCCTTCTTGTGGTCAAAGTGCCACAAGTTGATACATCGAATGAATCAAATGAGCCAACATTAGAGAATGAATTTGAGATCCACTCCATCACACCAGACGTACTTTTGGAAAATACTAATTTTGTGATCACTGGAAAAAATCTTCTATCGTTATCTCCGAATGAATTGTGGGGAGAAGGTGGTGATAAGTATGTTTCCTTTACAAACACTTCTGATGATGAAATTCAGGCCCAAGTGAAAGTATGTCCCAATTCCATGATCGAAGTTCTAATTGTCAGTCCATCGAAAGGAAAAGAAAAACGACTTTTGCCATGTCTCGGATCGTTTCATTATTCGTTCCGTTCTTACTTTTTGGAAACCAACCAAGAGATCGAAAATTTTGAACCAAGGGCTTTGAATCCTTCCTTACAAGGGTTAGTGAATTTAGGTGAGATTGTGTTTGGAATTGAACCTAAGCTTCCGAGTGGAATTTCTTTCGATTCCAAAACAGGAATTGTAACGGGTGTCCCCACTAATTCTACCAATCAAATGTTTCAGTCATTTCAAGTGACAGCTTCTTTAAAAACGAATCCAGAACTCAAAATCCATTCTGAATTTAGACTCATTGTTCTAACCAATGAAGAAAAAAACAACAGAACCTGTCGTGAGATTTCTGCTACATCAACTTGTAATGGTCCATCACCTCATGTTTGTTCCAACAGTGGAAAATGTTTTATGAGTAAACTCGCGTGTATCTCAGACAGTGAATGTGGTCTTTAAAAAAAGGAAAACCTCTATTTACAAATCAAAACCAATCCGAAATGATGTGAAAGTCAGGTGGTCACCATTGAAATATTCACATCTATTTTTTGTTAGTTTTTTAACTCTTGTTTTCCCACTCCTTGCCATTGATGAAAGTAAAGAACCAAATGTTCAATATACACTCCAAATCAATGGAAAGGACTATGATCTCATAGCAGATGTTCCTAAAAAAGTAAATGGAAATTTCCAAAATTTAAATCTATTGCTGAAAGCAGGTAAATGGAAAGAGTTCTCCTATGGTGGAATTCAGTTTTCCTATTTAGCATCCTTTACTTGGGAAGCTGATATACAATCCGATAGTGATAAAAGTTGGGTTTTGTCTGGTAATGATTTCAAAATCATGTATTTTGTTTTATCCGAGGCGATCACAATCGAAGATTATACTAACGCATTTGCCGATCGTATGGGAAAAGAAAATACACAAATTTTTGATGTAGAAGATCGTTTTGGAAACCAAACTTACTCAGGAAAAAAATTATTTGTGAAAATATCTGGTGTGGACCTTGTATACGAAATTTATTTGATCCCTACTAGGGAGGGAACAAGGATTTTAACATTGCAGGATGCACCTGAAAGTACAGACAAATCGAGTCTGGAAAAAATCCAAATGATGGAACAAATTCGGAAACAGTTTACGATTCTCAAACAATAAAGGACCAACTTCGTATTTTTTTACCTATTCGTTTTGACAAGTAGGTAAAGTATGCGTAAGTTTTGTTTATTCCATTTCTGTTTATTTTTGTTTGTTTTCCAATGTTCCTCACAAGAAGACAAAGGACTCATTCCAGGAACCAAAATCACTGGTGATCCGCTCGGTGATGTTTTGGTATTTCTTGCATTATCCAATCCACCATGCCAATTTTTGACGAATGAAAATGCAGGAATAACATTCGTTTTACGAGAAGGGCAAACATCTATTTGCAGTGCACAACTTGTCAATGGTTCCCTTCAAGTAGAAAAATCGGGAAAATACCAAGTCCAATCATTTGCAGGTAAACAGACTTTATCTTCCTCCAGGTGTAATTCCCTTTCGTTTGATTTTCATGTCAAATTGAAGGAAGGTAACACAGAATTATTTTCTTCACAGAATCCCACTCCAAGTGAAATCAGTTTCGAAGTGGGAAAACAATACCAAATTTTGGCTTCTGGTCTTGTTGATCCTGATTTGTACCAGTGCCAAGGGCGACCCGTTTCCTCAGCGGTTACCGCTTACCGAATCCAATTCCAAAAACTTTAATTTCATTAGTTTTCCTCACTTCAAAATCCATAACCAAAAAAGAAAGTCGAAGGACTGATTTAGGTAGTATCCGCAAATGCGGATAACTACCATCGCTTTTCTTCCGTTAGGAGGTTATACTTTCCCTATGAGGTGGCTCTTTTTGATTCTCCTAAGTTTCCTTTCTTGTACCAGTTTTGACCGTATGGTTTTTTTAGGCATCGTTGATGATTCGGTAAGAGAAAAGAGAAACGACTACCTTCGCCGGCAAGTTGCCTTAGGTTACAATTCGGAATGTTTGGTCCTGCCAAGTGAATCGATTCCATTTTCTAGAATGGAACCTTGTCCTGTTGGGGATTTCAGAAGTGTTGATTATGATCGATTGATCAAAGTAGAAGGTCGCCTCCATGTCTGGTATGTTCCAAGTTATGTATTAGAAGGACATTCCAATTTAGAGTTTTACAAAGACGTCACACTTGGACGAGGTCCATTCCATAACCGGTCGTTAAAGGAAAATATCCTCCGACAATCTATGTCACAAAGTCAAAATCAAAATCGAAAGATACCTACCTTACAATATTCGAAATGAAAGGGGATTTGAACAAATGACTCAATATTGGATTCTATTTTTCACTTTTGCCTTTTGTATTGTTTGTTCGGGTCGGCAAACGAACCAAGAGTATACAACGTTGGATGAACCTGCTAACCCCATCAAAGTAAGTTCAGTAGGGTTTGCAAAAAGATATGGTTACAATTCCGAATGTTTGGTTTTGATGCAAGGGCCTGTGCCAAGCCGATTGGAACCATGTGTTGTAGGTGATATGCGGTCCGCATCCATGATGTATAAAGAAACGGAAGTGACCGTCACGGGTGAAACTGCACAATTTGAATGGCAAATGACAGGGATGGTGTATTCACCTTTTGTGAACGAAACCTACTACCAAAATGCAATTTTATACCGAGGATCCTTGTTTCGAAAATCAGACTTTCGAATTGAAATGCGATCTCCATATCCGACCATTGTTCCTTATTTGACAAAGCCTTCCTACCAATACCCAAGGCATGGGTATTACAGGTATGGCAGATAAGGATTTGCGATTGACGTTACCTAAACATCCATCCAAACTTCTATTAGGAGATAGGCCTCAACTCGTTCTATCATTTCACGAATGAAACATTTTTTCTTTATCCTTCTATGTCTTAGTTCACTTACCATTCCTCTGCTAGCAAAGGATTCAAAAACTCTTTCGATTGGATTTGGTTCTTGTTTACACCAAGAAAAAGAAAGCCCGATTCTAAAAACCATCCAATCAGAAAAATTGAACTACTTGATCATGTTAGGTGATAATATTTATTCAGACCAATTGTCTGCAAATGATAAAATTCCAGCTTATGAAAAACAATTCAATCGACCAGAATGGAAAGCCATTCAGAAAGACACCAAACTACTGTTTACTTGGGACGACCATGATTACGGAGTCAATGATAGTGGTGCAGAATATGGTGACAAAATAAATTCCAGAAATATATTTTTAAAATACGTTTTGCCAATGATGCCAAAACAAATCTCTCTTGGCACAGAAAATAACGAAGGGATCTTCTATTCGTATTGGATACCATTTCAGGGAAAAAAGATCCATATTGTCATTCCCGATACACGTTACTTTCGTTCTCCATTAGAGAAGAGTTTTTATTCTTTTTTGACTGGCAAAAGCCAATATCGTCCTTCTTCCGATACAACTCGAACCATTTTGGGACAAGAGCAGTGGGAATGGCTTACAAAAGAACTATCAAAACCTTCCGATTTACTCATTTTTGTATCCAGCATCCAAGTATTACCAACGGAACAACCATTTGAAAAATGGAATAATTTTCCACATGAACGAGAAAGGTTATTGTTAGCCTTACAAAATGCTAAGACAAAGGGATTGTTACTTGTATCAGGAGACAGGCATATTGCCGAAATCCATGAATACAAAATCCAAAATAAATCGTCTTTGATTGAGATTACATCCAGTTCACTCAATTTGCCTCTTCCATTTTTACCTTTAGAATATGATTCCGAATTGAAAATTGGGACTGCTTACAAAAATGAAAACTATGGAACCATTCAAATTTCTTTGAAAGATGGGATGTTACATTGGTCGACATCCATCAAGGATGTAAAAGGGAATTCTGTTTTAGAGATTCAATCTAATTTGCCAGCGGACCAGTTAGAAAAAAAATAGAGAATGGAGTCATCATTTTGAAACCCAAAGATAAGATTTTAGAAAGTTCATTTGCTTTGTTCCGAGAGAAAGGATTCCAGGCAACTGGGATCGCAGAAATTTTAGAAAAGGCCGGTGCGTATAAAAAAACTCTATATGATCATTTTCGATCCAAGGATGACATTGGTTTTGAATACCTAAACTATTTGTCCGAACAACAACGGGTTGTGATGTTAAAAGTATTAGGGAAAGCAAACGACCTTTCTGACTTCATTGATAAATGGGTAAATTTTATTGTTAGAAACCAGAGGAATACCTCTAGAAAAGATTGTCCGATAGCATTGTTTTCCGGTGAAATTTCCCACCTGAACCAATTTGACTCGTATCGGAATCGTGCCATACAACACGTGTTAGAAACTGTTGAAATTTGTATCCTAAAATTCGAACCAAGTTTACGCCTCGATCTTGTAAAATCCCTGAGTTATGAACTTTATATGAGTTATTTGGGTGGATTACGTTTGTATGCACTCACAAAAGATCGCAAGGTCATTGAAAGGATGAAATCACAAATGATCCATTCAGCACAAAGATTGATCAAAGTTTAAAATTTTATGACCAACTTCCGCTTGCACCACCACCACCTGACCTTCCTCCTCCGCCCGAGTAGGAGCTACCAGAGGAACGATAACTGGATCCTGATCCAGAACTTGAGCTAGAACCGGAACTTGTAAAAAAGTCTCGAGTGTGGGAACTGACTGTGGTTGACCAACCGAGTTTCCGAAAGATAAAACTGAAGATCGTGGTTAAAATGGCTGAAACCAACATTGAAAACATTACATATATGTTAGGTGAATCAGGTAAAAGATACATCTTCGTTCGAATGATGACACCGATCACATAAAAGAGTCCATAAAAGAAGATAATTCCCTCACCCGAAGCCAACCCAATCCATAGGAAAAAAAACATCAGCATAAAGAATAATTGAAACACAAAATGTGGTTCCTTTATGTTGATGTTTGTAATTGAGTTAGACGATGTCGATTGAGATGAATTTTCGTAATTAAAATCTTTTTGGTAACGAAGTGAATTGAGGTAAGTGTCAATTCCTTCCGCACTTCGAATGCAGATCCAATCAATGTCTGCAACTTTTAATTCAGATGTGATCGCATTTGTGATCGTTTGCTCCAGTTTTGAAGTTTCAATGAGGTAACTAGTGGATCCATTTGTTGACTCAACCATCGAGTTTTGATCGGTATAAACCAAGAATTTTTTTTGATTTAAGGAAAAGAGTAAGGTAATCCCAGGTGACTTTCCAAAAGCCAATTGGTGGTATTTTTTTCCTTCTTCCGTTAAATCACTTTTTGTATCTAAGAAAAGAATTTGAATTCCAATCTTGTATTCTGTTTCTAACTTTCGAATGGTTTCACCTGCCCTGTCATAAGAGAATCGTTCTAAGGAATCATAAGGATCGTATATACCTGTGCCTTTTTCGATTTCGATTTTGTTATTATGACGGATATGATCTAACATATCTAAATATGCGCGGTATGTATAATTTGTAAAATCTCCTGTTCGACTTTCCTGGTATCGATTACGGAAGATACTCCTGATTTTGTTTTGGCTGAGAGACCAGTAAAAATCTGGGCTTGTCACGATTGTGCCTTTGTACTCATTTTTAGGTGAAGTGACAAAAATCACTGAACTTACATTTTGCGAAGATTTCTGTTGTTGTAAGAGTAGGTGATTGGCTGCACCTTCTAAAGCAAATTGGGATTCTAATGGAAGCACACAGAATTTAAAATCAATCGATCGAATCGATTTTGTTTCCTTTATGAGGTATGGAATTGTATCGGAGTGTAATTCTGAATTGGTATCACTAAATGGTTTTGCGCAATTTTCATTCGTTAACTTCGGTGACTGAGTCCGGAGTTGTTCTAATATGGCAGTGACTCCAGAGATCATCGCCATAGAAGGATTTCCAGCTTTCATATTGGGGATGATGATTTCATCAATGATACGTTTTGCAATTAAATCAGTAAGGATTGATTCCAGTCCATAACCAACTTCAATCCTTACTTTCTTATCGTTTGGAGCAAGTAACAATAAAATTCCATTGTCTTTATCTTTTTGTCCGAGTTTCCATTGTTCAAAAACAGCAACTGCTTCTCTTTCAATCGTACTTTCTCTTAAACTTTCTGTAATATAAATCACAACTTGATTGGAAGTGATTTTTTCCTCTTCCAGTAAAATGGTTTCTAGTTTTGATTTGGTATCTATTGGCAAATATCCACTTGGATCAACAACAGGTCCTGTGAGTTCCGGATAGGAGCCAAAGGGCATTTTACATGAAAAAATACTAACTAACGTTATGGCAAAGAATAGTCTTTTCATACAATAAAACTTATTTTTCTTTTGGAATTTCTTGGATGAATAACCAGATGAATCCATCTTTTACTTTGCCAAGTCCCAAATATAACCAATAGAAAGGATATCCAATTGGTCCGGGTTGGTATTCTTTTTGAACAACTGGTTCCCATTTTTGCCTTACATGAACGGTAACAGTCGAGAGTTGGACTGCTTGGGATAAATACTTTAGTTTTCCTTCCCATCGTTCTATGGATTCAGATACTTTATTCAGTTCTGCTTCAACTTTTAAAGTTTCTTCCAAAGTTTTTGCAGTCTTTAAAATTTCTAATAACCGAGTCCGCATCTTCTGTGCATTTTCTAAACGTATCTCTGTATCCAAATAATCTTCTGTAACATCTTTGGCAGAAACATCTTCAGAATAATTATGTGATTCCTTTTTTAAACTGCTGAGAAAGTTTTTTAGATTTTCCTGCGGGATTTTTAACTGGATGGTTCCTTGGGAACTGTATTGGAGTGCATATCCTCCAAACGATTCTGCCAATTTGATGATTTCTAATACTTTTGGTTCAATTTCCTTTGATTGTAAATTCACAACAACAGTATAGATCATCATCCTTTTTTGGGATTTGTTTTCTTGTGGTTTGCCTTCAGGTTTTGGAGAGGAAGAAACACCTGGTGAAGCTTTGGATTCCTCGTATTCATCTCCCGTACTCCGCGAGGCATATTCTCGTTCGCTGCGACTCGCACTAGAACATTGGATGTGTAAGAGAAGTAAGGTGAGAAGGAAGGAAGAATATAAAATTGAAATCGAGTTTGGTTTCATGGTTTGGTTGGATACTGAATCTAATCGATCCAGAATCCAACTTCAAACCTTTTTTAAACGCCGATTTGTGATTCTAAAAAGCGACCATACCCTCGTTCTTTTCCTAGTCCTGCGACGGGTTTGCCACCATCCACTGCCAGTTTTCCATTGATGAATACTTTTTTGATGGTTTCATCATTACGACGAACCCATCGTTTAAAATCCTCCATAAACGGCATCGGAGCTTCGACGTCTTTCGCTAAAGAGTCGTCCAATTTGTTTGGATCAATGAGGACGAGGTCAGCACGTTTTCCTTCTTTGATATAACCTGCATCAATTCCAAACCAATCACCAATTTCACCAGTAAGTCTGTGAACAGCTCTTTCTATACTCATAAATGGTTTGTTTTCCAATTCAGCATCTCTAACTAGTTTTAACATACGAAGAGGAAAGTTATAATGTGCCATTCCCCGAAGGTGAGCACCAGCATCTGAAAATCCGATGAGAATATCTGGATAGGAAACTATTTTTTGGAGTGGTTCCTTTCTATGGTTAGCCATTACGGTATACCACCTAACTTTGTTTCCATGCTCAGCCACTAAATCCAAAAATGCGGTTACGGAATGGACACCTCTTTCTTTCGCTACATCATCGATTGATTTACCAATGAGTGATTTGTCTGGTGCATCAACAATTTTTGTTTCTCGAAAGTTTCTATGAAACACTCGAGGTAAAAACCAATTTGTCCATTGTCTTTTAAACCAAGATCGATAGTTTGGATCCTTCATTAATGTTTTTCGTTCCAATTCATCTTCAATGTGGTTTGCTTTTGCACCAGCAGCAAACTCTTCAAACACAACCACATCCATCCCATCGGCATACAGATCAAATGGTTCAGGGAGAGCTTGGAATCGAAAGTCAGATCGGAAAAGTTTATTTGTAATCCTTCCAATCACACCTAATAATTTATACAAACCTGGATCAAATTTTACATCCATTAGAGAGATGATGGTTGTTTTTAATGGTTTTCTAAAAATACCGAATGCCTCTTTTAAAAACATCAAAACGTTGATTTTAGTGGAAACGTTTGGAACACCTTGGAAAATTTTTCCTCGTTTCCTAAGAGTTTTGTTTAAAAACTCATACTCACTCCAGTTGGCAAACGTTGAAGGTAGTGGTCGTGAACGAAACCGGGAACCATCCATTTTATCCCAAACAAGTGTATTAATCGATAAACCCATAAAACCAGCATCCAATGCTTCTTCTAGGTGTTGGTTCATTTTATCTAACTCTTGTTTGGTTGGTTTTTCTCCTTTTGTTAATGATCTCTCCAATCCCATGACATGAGCACGGATTGCTGAGTGACCTGCAAAGGAAGTTACATTGGGACCTAATGGAAGATCGTTTAAATGTTTTTTGTATTCAATGGCAGAGTTCCAATTTTTTTTACTCTCTAATATCGATAATACATTTTTTCTAGGGATTGCTTCGACACGGCTAAACATATCAGCAAGGTCTGTTGGATCTCCCACTGCCAAACTCAAAGAACAACTTCCAAGAGAAATTGTTGTAATTCCATGTCTTACTGATTCAGAAAGATCTGGAGCCATTTCAATTTCAGCATCATAATGAGTATGAAAATCGATAAAACCTGGAGTGAGCCATTGGCCTTTTGCATCAATGACTGTCTCTCCTGGTTTTGCACTCAATTCAGTTTTAGAAATCGTCTCCACAATTCCGTCTTTGATCCGCACATCTCCAATAAACGATGGGTTTGTGCTTCCATCAAAAATACGTGCTTGTTTGATAAGAGTTTCTGCCATGATACCTCCAGAAAAACCATTCGAAATTATGGCAGATTGACAAAGATTTGTCAACGATTCCTGATGATTTGCCTCAAGTTTCTCTGGACAAAACCCTTCACTGTTCACTGATAGGTGAGAATCGATCTGCTAAGTTCCACTAACTCTGTTTCGGTGATCTCTCGATTGTTCTCTTTGGAAGAAATTGATTTTGCTACTGAAAACAAACGGTGAATCTCTTCTTTTGAAACTTCGATCCCTTTTTGGCGTAACAAAAATTCAATGGCTTTGTGGCCAGATTGGTTAGTGAACGAGATCGTTTCTTTGTCAAATCTACCCACAAATTCTGGTGAAAAGGTTCGATAAGCACCTTTGGATTGGTTAAGTGTTTTGGTGACACCATCTTGATGGATACCTGATCTATGTGAGAAGATGTCTTCACCGATGATAGGAGTTTTTTCTCCAATCGGAATTCCCGTTAATTCTGAAATTCGTTTTGCAGTTGGATAAATCCTATCAAAATGAATGTTCAAAGATTCACCATTTTGGTGTAAAGCAATTACGGTTTCATACAAATTAGTGTTACCCGCTCTTTCACCAAGTCCATTCAAAGCCACCTCTATTTGTTCTGCACCAACATACACAGACTCTACCGATGTAGCTGTTGCCATACCCAAATCGTTATGTGTATGAATGGAAATCATTGCTTTGTCTCCAATGGATTCCTTAATATCCTTTACCATATTCACAAAAACCATTGGGCGATAACGTTCCACTGTATTTGGCAAGTTGATGATATTGGCACCTGCTTCGATGGCAGTCATAAATGCAAGTTTTGTGAATTCGAAGTTTTGGATGGCATCACCAAAATGTTCGCCTGAAAATTGGATTTGGTGGTTGGGTCCAACAATCGAACGTGCAAAAGAAACAGAAGATTTAATTTTTTGAAGCACTTCTTTTTCTGAAATCTTTAACACATGTTTAATGGAAAAGTCACTAACAGGATACACAATATGCATACGAGGTGAGTCTGCATGTTGGATGGCTTCCCATGTAACAGCGATTTCTTTTTCATTGGCTCTCGACAAGGCAGCAATTGGTTTGCCCTTTGGTGCTCGTTTGGACAAAACTTGGCAGGTATAAAATTCGGATTCATTGGAAGAAGGAAATCCCACTTCAATGCCATCTACGTTTAAACTTACTAGTAAGTCGAAAACTTCGATTTTTTCGTTAAGTGTCCAAGGTCTTTTTAAAGCTTGGTTTCCGTCCCTTAAGGTAACGTCTTGGATGTGAATGGTTTTTGGTTTCATGGTTCCTCCGTATTTCGCGATCTCACTACCGACCGGGGGAACAAATAAAAAAGCCCACTTCCCGGTTGGGAGTGGGCTTTGTCACATAGCACTCTCTCCCTCGAATTATAAGATTTCGAGGAGGAGGAGAAGCTGAATGTGTGCGAAAAATTTCATTGTTAACTTTTAGACGAACAAATCATGGATTATCTGTCAACTTTTTTTAGCATTTTTCCTATTGAAACAAAACTAAGTAAAGAGCCAAATCCGATCGGGACAAGAAGGGTAAAGGAAAGTTTCCAAACCAAACCAACACCTACTGTAGTGAGGATACTGCAGAGAAACAATAGAGAAAATAGAAAACCTGTGATGGGAAGTTCCTTTTTCCCTTTGGCTAAAAAGAATACAGCGATGGATGGGCCAAGTGTGTAAGAGAAGATGGTGAGTCCCATTTCCAAAATTCCTTTCTCCCAAGTGTCGACGAGTGTATAAGGAATGAGGCTTGCAAAAAAGAGAAGAACCCCAAAGAACAAAGACAAAATTCTTGGACTAAACCACTTGTCCATTTCCCAGTCCCGTGCCCAAGTGAGGGATAAAGAATTGATCGTGGAACTGAGAGTGGACATCGCACTGGCAAGGATGGCAGCAACAAGGATCCCAAGGAATGGAGATGGAACTTCCGTGATGATAAAATGACTAAATACTTTATCTGGCGGAATGGATTTTCCATTATAAAAAACAAACAAAAGTGATCCAATACACAAAAAGAGTAAAAATTGAAAGAAAACAACGATACCACTTCCAATCAAAATCTTTTGACCAGAGAGTAAATTTTTTGTCGCAATCACTCTTTGGACTAACATCAAATCAGTTCCATGAGAGCCAATCGAGATAAAAGCTCCTCCGATGATGGCAAACAGAATGAAATAACTATTATCTCCTGTTTGGTTATAGTCGAAAACAAACACTTTCCATTTTCCTAGAGATTGTAAATGTTGGATTGCGTTTGAAAACTCGATACTTCCAAAATGCGAAAAAATCAATACAAGTGCAAATATCCCACCAAGAATATAAATGATCCATTGTAAGACATCTGTAAAAACAATGGCTCTAAATCCACCAAACACAGAGTAAATGATGGTGACTATACTCAGAATTGTGAGAGCTAAAATTCCAAGTATCTCTGGTGATACAGAAAATCCCATTCGTTCCAAAAGAAATGCAATCGGTAAGGAACTTACATACAAACGGATTCCATCACCGAGTAATCGTGAAATCGTAAAAACAAAAGAGATCGTTTTTTGAGGGGATTTTCCGAATCGAATCCCTACATATTCATAAACTGAGATGGTATTGCCTGAAAAATAAGAAGGCAAAAGATACAAGGCCACAATAGTCCTTCCAAAAATATACCCAATTGAAATCTCTAAAAAACGAAAATCTGTTTTGTAAGATAAGGAAGGAATACTTAAAAATGTTAAACTAGAAGTTTCAGTTGCCACTAGCGATAACATCAAAAACACCCAATGGATTTCTTTTTTCGCTAAATAAAAGTCATCTTCTTTCTGAGTGTTCTTTGCAAAGTGAAAACCAAAATAGAACACGATGATAAAATAAATCAGTATGACAAAAATGTCCCAAATCATAATTTTCCTTTTACAATGATTAAACCGTTAAACTCAAATTGGGATATTTCAAAAGAAGTCGAAGTAAATCTGATCTTGTGATGATTCCAATAGGTAAATTATCGTCATTTACGATCGGCAAACAACCAATTCTTTCTTCAAGTAAAACCTTTGTCACCTGCCTGATTTCTGCACCTGCAGTTCCAACTAATACTCGTTTGATCATAGCATCTGAAACAGGCATTCCCTTTTCATAGGATTTCATTTTGTCTAACAAATCCCTGTCAGAAACAAATCCCACTAGTTTTCCCGACTCGTTGGTAACAGGAAGGTGTCGGATTCCTTTCTCCATCATAAAGTCGAGGCAAGTTTCGATGGTTTCGTCTTGGGTTTTGGTCCAAACGGGATTTGTCATGATCTCGTGGAGGAAAAAAACAGGTTTTTCTGTCGGAAGGGAGGATTCTTTGTAAACATCCCCTGGAGTTCGGTGGAGAAAAGAGCCAGTGGGAGTTGTTCCTGGTTCTCCTTCCCCAATGGCTGGTGCTGAAGGTTTGCCGGATGGGTGGACCATTGGGACACGATTGGGTTGGATTTGCGGGGGATTGGGGGAAATTCGGCCGTCATGGATCCAAAAGAACATAATTATGCCCTACCTTTCTGAAAAGTTTGTCAAAAATAAGAAAAAACTTGCAAAAAACGAACAGTGATTTTTTATCCATCCTACATTTCCTGTAAAAAGAACGAACTGAAAAAGGCAAAACCTATGAACCAAAACTACCAAATCCTTTACCAAGCATTGGAATCCGTCGCAAATACCTTCCCAACGAAAATTTCGTTCCGGAAACGGAAGTCGACCACTGAGTTTCCTGGGATCAGTTTTGGAGAATTGAAAGAGTTTGTCGACCACTTGACTTCGGGATTCATCGATCTTGGTGTTGAGGTAGGAGACCGAATCGGATTTTTTTGTGATGCATCCGTTAATTGGCTTCGGACCGATCTTTCGATTTTAACGGCTGGTGCGGTGGTAGTCCCAAGAGGGACAGATATCGTTCGTGAAGAAATTTTATACATCTTAAACCATTCTGAAGCAAAGTTTTTGGTGGTTCAAAAACCAAAAGACAAAAAGAGAATCGATGACTTGTTAGGTGAACTTCCTCATTTGAAACAAATTTTTGTTTTGGAAAATGAACAAGGTGAACTTATTTCTGGACCTAATTCTATTTTGTCTTTGGTGGAAAAGGGAAAAGAAATTTGGAAAACAAATGGAAAACAAAACTTAGAAAATCGAATCAAACAAATTGATCCAGATGCTTTGGCGACTTTAATTTATACTTCAGGGACTACAGGAAATCCTAAAGGTGTGATGTTGTCTCAAAAAGGATGGATCACAGCCATTCAAAATACGATTGCACGTTTGGATATGAATTCAAATGACAATGCTGTTAGTTTATTGCCACCTTGGCATGCCTTTGAAAGAGCAATTGAATATGCAGGTATATTCCTTGGTTTAGATTTTTTGGTTTCCAATATGACAAGCCTAAAGGATGACCTTCGTGATTTTCGACCTACGATTTTTCCATCCGTTCCAAGGATATGGGAATCTGTTTATAATGGGATTATGGCAAAAGTTGCTAAAGAAGGTGGATTCAAAGAAAAGTTATTCCATTTCTTTTTAAGCGTCGGTGCTACATGGGCACGTTTCTATGCGATGTTTATGGGATTTGAGTTTGAAATCAAAAAACCTAACATAATCTTTTCGTTATGCAAACGTAGTTATGCATTATTGATTTTAATTTTTCTCTCTCCTTTTAAGTTACTCAGTATAAAAATTTTTTTGACCATACACAAAGCATTGGGTGGAAGGATACGAATTTGTATTTCTGCTGGATCTGCTTTACCAAGTGTTGTGGATGGGTTTTTATCCGCCATTGGATTAAAAGTTTTAGAAGGTTATGGAATGACAGAAACTTCTGCTGTTGTTTCCATTCGATCCAATACAAAACCAACCAAAGGAACTGTTGGAATACCAATTGATGGTTATTCTATTCGTTTAAAAGATGAAACAGGTAAAATCCTAACAAAAACAGGAGATAAAGGGACTCTTTGGATTAAATCCAAACAGATATTAAAGGGTTATTATAAAAGACCTGAACTCAATCAGGTTGTTTTTGATTCAGATGGTTTTTTTGACACTGGTGATTTGATGATGATTTCACATCGAAACGAACTTGTGTTTGCTGGTAGATCGAAAGATACCATTGCTCTCATAGGTGGTGAAAACGTTGAGCCAATCCCAATTGAAGACAAACTGTTAACATCGTCTTATATTGATCAAGTAATGGTAGTTGGTCATGATAAAAAAACATTGGCTGCGCTGATTGTCCCGAATTTTGAGGCGGTTGAAGCAAAAATTCCGGGTTTATCAAAAGACAAAGCTGTTGAATGGAACTCGAATCCGAAAGTTCGTGAACTATTTCGATCGGAGATTTCTAAAATTATATCTAAGGATAATGGATTTAAGTCTTTTGAAATGATTCCAGCTAACAATTTCTATGTGGTGCCAAGGCCATTTGATCCAGATGTGGAAATGACAAGAACTCTTAAAATGAAGCGAAATATAATTTCGGAAGTATTTACAAAACAAATCGAAGGAATTTACCAATGATTAATCCCAAACTAAATCCTTATCTGGGTGATGAGGAAAGAAGTTTTTACAACACAGTCTTTCAATTTTCAGAAGACAAGGTATACCCATCATCTGAAGAAAGGGACGAAAAAGAAATTTGGTCTGACGAACTCTGGAAAGAGTTTTCGAAAGCAGGTTTAACTGGTCTAACAATACCAGCAGAATACGGTGGTGAAGGTGCAAGTTGTTTGCTTTGTTCAATCGCAACTGATGCATTTGCTTCTGGTTCATTAGATGGAGGTATTGGTTTATCATGGGTTGCCCATTTGGTTATTGGTACGATGCCAATTGTATTCCAAGGAACTGAAGCCCAAAAAGCCAAATACCTCACTAAATTAGCAACTGGTGAATGGATGGCAGGATTTGCTCTCACAGAACCAGCGTCAGGTTCCGATGCAGCTTCCCTTCTAACAAAAGCAGAAGAAGTGGAAGGTGGATGGAAATTAAATGGATCAAAAACATTTATCACAAATGGTCCTGTCGGACAGGTGTTTATTGTCATGGCAAGAACTTCCGAAAAAGGAAGAGGACCCATGGGAATCTCTGCGTTTATCGTGGAAAGCAACACACCAGGATTTAAGGTGAGTAAGGTTTTAAAAAAATTAGGCCATCATACTTCTATGACTGCTGAACTGGTTTTCGAAGATATGATCATTCCAAAAGAAAACCTTCTTGGACCATTAAACACTGGTTTTATGAGGATAGGAAAGGAAACTTTGGAATGGGAAAGAACTGTTTTTGTTGCTGGATTAAGTGGAGCAATGGAGTTCTGTTTCCGCAAAGGAATGCGATATGCCAATGAAAGAGTCCAATTTGGGAAATCGATATCCAGTTTTTATGGAATGCGAGATATTCTTGTAAGAAACTGGGTTTATATCCAAGCAGCCAGAAGATTGATTTATTGGGTAGCAGAGAGAAAAGATAGGGGAATTCCTTCACCACTTGAAAGTAGTTTAGGTAAATTAATTTCATCTGAACTCGCTGAAGACGTAGCAAAAGACACTGTACAATTGTTTGGTGGATATGGTTACATGAAAGAGTATGCTGTTGAAAGATTTTACCGTGATGTCAAATTGGGAACGATTGGTGGTGGAACAAGTGAGATCCAAAGATCAATCATTTCTTCGTTATATCCTGGTAAGGAAAAATTCCAAAAAGAATTTAGTGCCATTGGAAATCCACAGAGTGTAACTGATTCCATTCAAAATTTACTTTTTGATATCATTCTAATAATGGATGGGGAACCAAACCGTAAAAAACAACAATCCATTGAATTTGCTTTTGCAGATGTGTTATCGGTTTTTGTGATCCTATGTTTATCTGAAATTGACACTCATAAAACGATAGATTCTTATCCAAAAGAAGAAAAAATGATAGATCGGAAGTTACTTTCGTATTATCTTGTGGGTAAGTATTTAATGTCCATGAGCCGACTCAATCAATTCGTAACAAAAGAACTAAATGAAATTTGGAATCTCTATAGAGAGTTAGCAAATTCAATTGAGGAAACAGTTCATACAAGGTTTTCTTCTCTTCAGGAGTTAGCTTAAATTGTGAAAGCAGCTGCCCGGATTGCAATTTTTTATTTGTTCTTCGGGTATCTGTGGATTTATTACTCTGATTATGCAATTTCCTTATTTTCGCTTTCAGCAGAAGATATTAGGGAAATTCAAAGCTTAAAAGGGTGGGGATTTGTTACAATCTCAGCCTTTATCATCTATTTTCTGTTAGTTCGGGAATTAAAATACCAAAAAAAAGTATTGTCCGAGAAGTTTGAATCGGATCAATTATTCCAAGTTATATTGGAACGAATTGAAGATGCAGTGATCGTCTTCAATTTGGATACTTGGAAAATTGATTTTTTAAGTGAACAAGTCTGCCGGTTATTTGATGCCAAAACTGGCGATATTTTATCGAATCCGCAAATATTGATAGATCGTGTTTATGAGGCTGACCGTGCGCGTATGACTCAAATATGGATGAATCAATTAAGGGAAAATCATACGGGTTTATTGTATCGGATTCAGATGAAAGATGGAAAAATCAAATGGGCATTGGAACACCGATTGTTCATTCCATCAATAGATGGAAGTCCAAACAAAGCAGTAGCAGTTATCTCGGATATGACCAGTTATATGGAGAATCAGACCAAACTGGAGCAATCTTTAAAAGAAAATGAAACTTTGCTAACGGAAGTCCACCATCGTGTTAAAAATAACCTCGCTGTTATCATTTCCTTTTTGCAATTACAAGTATATTCCTCTCCACCTGAAACCGCAGATATTTTAGAACAAAGTATTGTTAGAATTAAAGCTATTGCACTTGTGCATGAAAAATTATACAGCGGTAAAAACTTATCAGGTTTGAGTTCTGTCGATTATATCACAAGTCTTGTTGAAAATATAAAACTCATGTATATGCGTACAGATATTCTCATCGAACTAGATATTCAAAAAATGGAGTTTAATATCATAGATGCAATTCCAATGGGACTTATGATAACAGAGATGTTAACTAATAGTTTTAGACACGCATTTAAAATTCCAAAAGAAGATGCACAAATCAAAATTGAATTTATTGTAAATGAAAATGGTCAATTCGAATTAAAATATCGTGATAATGGAAGTGGATTTCCAATTGGTTTTGATTATCGAAAAGCAGAAACCATTGGATTGTCAGTTATTTTTTCATTGAGTAGTCAACTAAATGGGCGAGAGATTGAATGTTCCTCAAGCCCTGGCCAAGGTGTCTTTTATCATTTTTCATTTTCGCCTAAAAGAATAAATTCAAAATAATATACATAGTTGTAGGTTTTATGTACAATCAAGGAAAACGTTTTTCAGAAATCCAAATTGGAGAAAAAGCATCGTTTACAAAAACAATTTCGGAAACAGATGTTTATCTTTTTGCTGGGATTAGTGGAGATTTTAATCCTTTACATGTGGACGAGGAATATGCCAAAACAACTAGTTTTGGAACAAGAATCGCACATGGGGGCCTTGCTGCTTCCTTACTAGCTCCTGTATTGGGAATGAAGTTGCCTGGCCTGGGAACTGTTGCTTTAGAAACAACAACTAAGTTTCGAAAACCAGTTTATTTTGGAGATACAATCACCTGTTTGGTGGAAGTGGTTGAAAAAGTAGAAAGGATAAAAGCCGTTAAAATGAAAATTGTTTGGTCTAATCAGAAAGGAGAAGTGGTTAGTAAAGGTGAGACCTTGGTCATTCCTCCTGGTTGAGGAATTGGCCAACTAAACCAATTTCATCTTCTACGAATTCACGAACTTCTTCTAGTTCATCTTCATCCAAAATTTCTTCTAAAATTTCTTCCCCAGCCTCGTCTTGCCCAAGTCGCATGACTATGTATCCTGGCACTTCCGAATCTGGATCATCCATTTCTACATTCACAAATTGGTATTCTTGCTCTGTTGTGGGTATAAAAACGAGATAATCATTTCCGAGTAAAGAAAATGAATAAAAAACTTCCCATTGGTAACTATTTCCTTTTTCATCCACCAAATCAATTTCTTCGGAAGTTCGGTTGGGTAAAAAATCATCTGCTTGGAATCCAAATTCCTTATTTTCCATTAGTTAAAGAATTCCTTCTCAAAGGGTAGACTATGTTTTTTTTTGAAATTACATTCTTTACATGCAGGAACTAAATTAGCTTTGACTGACTTCCCACCTCGTATAAGTGGAATTAGATGGTCCATTGTTAGGTCTTCAACTTTGAATTTTTTACCACAATAATGGCAAATTCCAGAGGCACGTTTGTTTTTCCACCAAGCTGTATTTTTTAAGTCTTTGGCTTTTTTCCTTTCCCTTCGGATTTCTTCATCGCTGACATCAGAGAAAAATGGTTCTAGCGGAGGATCGGTCATACCTTAAAAAAATCTGTTATTTTCCCTTCGTCAAGAAAAAGATGGAGGAATGGGACGACTCATATACCTAGATAATTTACGTTCTTTTGCCTTATTACTTGGGATTGTTTTCCATTCTGCGATTGTTTACGCTTCAGATATCAAATATGCCATCCAAACAGAAGAACGAAGTGAAATTTTATCCTACTTTTGTTATTGGATCCATAGTTTTCGAATGCCAATGTTTTATATGATTTCTGGTTTTTTTTCAGCAATGGTCATTGAAAAAAAAGGAACTTCATTTTATTTAGATGGGAGATTAAAAAGAGTATTGATACCAACAATTTTTGGATTGTTGTTTCTAGCTCCGATTCAATATTTTTTGATGGAAAAACTGAATGCACCTAATGTAAGTTTAGTGGATTTTTTGAGTTCGTTTTTTACAAAAGATAAGTTTCAACATTCTCATATTTGGTTTTTAGTTGATTTATTTTTGTTTAGTATGATTTATGTTCTGGTACAAAAACCTTTGAATCGATTTGCTAAGTGGAAACCATTTAGAAATTTATACGGAAAAGTATTTTATCTACTTTGTTTTTCTTTTATTCTAGTTCTCTTGGCCCATACACAATTTGGAAAAGGGGAATCTATTTACGGTATTTTTAAATTAACCTTTGTTTACCAGTTTGCTTTTTTTATTGTGGGTGTGTTTTGTTTTTTTTGGAAGGAGATACTTTTTGAAGTTTCCATGCCAAAATTAAAACCTTACGCGATTTTGGTTTGGGCTATCTTAGTTTCTCTTTTACTCATGGAGTTAGAAATTTCCGATCCTTTATGGATTTATTTTTCCTATGCAAATCCAATGTATCGTATTTTCCATATTTTTTTATGGGTTCTTTCGCCATTTTTATGGACTGTATTCTTTGTATTTGCCTTTGTTCAATTCGGAAATGATGAAGGTAAAATGGGAACATATATCATCGAAGCAAGTTTACCAATTTACTTATTGCACCATCCAATTTCACTAACGTATGCTTATATGATGAAAGAAAGTCCTTACCCGATTTGGGGTAAGTTTCTCTTTCATAATCTTTTTGTTTTGGTGTTTAGTTTTCTACTCTATGAGATTTTAATCAAAAGATCGCGATCGTTACGTTTTATCTTTGGATTAAAAATAAATTAAGTTTTACTAATGGCTTGGATGGCAGAGGCAACTGCACTATCCATACTTCCCGTGTGTAAGGCAAGATGTTCTCCTGCAAAAAATACTCTTTCAAACGGTTCGTTCCAAACATCTTTGATTCCATAACTACCTGGTGGGAATAGGGATACAAACCCTGACCTACCGGTTGTTTTTTGAAAACTATGGAAATGGAAAGGGTTTTCTTGTAATAACTCAAAATTGCCCAATTCTTCCAGAGCAGACAACATCAGGTTTTTTTTCTGACGATCACTTCCTTTTTCAAATAAGGAAGCTTTATCCCCAGTTGATATAGACGTAACGGCCGTTATATTTTGGCCAATCGCTTGGTCAGAAACATATAAAGTTTCAGCGGCCGTATTCGTGGACTGGAAAAAATTAGAATAAGTACTATTACTTTTTACAAAACAGATGTTCTTTGAAATTTTACCTGTTTGCATGCGCAGAGCAGAATAGATTAGATCCTTCGGTAAAGTTGGTGTCCACTTGATGTCTAACACAGCTGCAGAAGGCAATGTACAAACAATCAAATTTCCTTTGATGATACGTCCAGAGGATAACTCAACAGACACTTGGTTTTTCTGTTGGGAAACTTTTGTTGCTGATTCCCCAAGTAATAATTCTTGTCCCTTTAATTGTGATACAAGTGCTTGGATGATTTGTTCTGCTCCGCTACTAACCAAATACTTCGGTTTGAGTGCAGATTGCAGTGCTGAGAGGTCATCTAATACCGATTCACTGGAGATTTGGTTTAAGTCAGCACCCAAAATGATACGATAAAGATCATTCATTGACCTTATTTCTTCTTCTGTTAATCCTTGGTACCTTGCATAAGATGAAAAATTGATTTTATCCAATCCTTGTTTTTGGCCTGTGCCTAAAGATTTGTGTAAATCAATGACTTTATCTAATGTATCGATGGATGAACTAGAAATTTTATGTAGGTCGGAATTGTTTTTAGATAATGAAAATCGTTCTGTGACATTTGCATTCACTAACTCAAGCCCTAGTTGTTTGACAAGACTCTTAATGTCTGTTTGGTTCTCGCTAATCCATTCGCCACCTAAGTCTTGTACAATTCCCAAACTAGGATTGGAATAAGTGGCAATCCTACCACCAAACTGGTCTCCTCTTTCGACGACTGTTACATCATAACCTGTTTGTTTTAATAAGTAGGCAGAATAAAGTCCCGACAAACCCCCACCGAGTACGATGGCTTTTTTTGCACCTGAGGTTCTTGTTTTTGTTTCTGCGTTTACCACACCTGTGGATTGTCCGTAGAATTTTTTAGGGGAGAGGAGGCTTAAGCCCGCTGCTGTGGCAGTCAAATTTTTAAGGAATGTTTTTCGATTCATAGAACTTTCCCCTATTTTACCACTGAAAACAAAAAAGGCTAGAAAAATTACAAAAATAGATTCTATTGACCTTGGCTTTTTTATGCGAAATACAAAGACAATTTTTAATATTCCAATCCTCTCCTTCCTTCTTGCGTTTCTACTATTCCTTCCTGCCAATTTCTTAAGTGCGGCACCTAAAATTGATTTGGCTACCGAAATGAGTGGAGTGGCAATCTGGAACCAAGTTTTGGTTTTGGAGGACCCTACCCAATCGATTCCAGAATCAACGATTGTTTCGGGTGAAAAAGATGGAGAATTCAAACAACTCTCCTCACCTAATTTAGGTTTTTCTCAGTCTGTGTTTTGGGTCAAATTAGATGTTACCAATCCAAGTTCACAAATAGTGCGCTGGAATTTGTTATTTGATTTTCCTCTGATAGACGAAATCCAAATTTTAGGTGACCCAGTTCCCAAAAATTCGTTACGAAAACTTGGTGACACTTCACCTTTTTCCGAACGAAATGTGGAGTACAGAAATCCTGTTTTTCCCTTCGAAACACTTCCTAAAACAAACTCTGTCTATTATCTCAAAATTAAATCCGAATCAACTATCCCATTGGCATTGGAACTTTGGACGGAACGAGAATTTAATGAAAAGATAAACAAGGAACAGATAATCTTCGGGATCTTTTACGGAATATTGTTTGTGATGATTGCTTACAATTTTTTCATTTATATTTTTACGTATGAAAAAAGTTATCTACTGTATCTTTTTTTCATCAGTTCTATATTTTTCTTTCACCTAGTGAACAATGGATTTGCTTTTCAGTACATTTGGCCCAATTGGGTCTTTTGGGCAAATTATTCTTTGCCATTTTTTATCTGTTTGTCCTGCATCACGGGAATCATTTTTACTCATAATTATTTAAGTTTGAAAAAACACCTCCCAAAAGTTTCCAAATTGATGTGGGTTTGGGTAGGTATCCTTGTTTTGTTTTCTTTCATTACGTTTTTTTTACACTACCGAGTTGCGATGGTCACCTCTATATTGTTAACAGTTCCCACTGCACTTTTACTAGTGTATAGTGGAACATATACATTTTTGGCAAATGTTCGAACTGCGCGGTATTATCTAATCTCTTGGTTGTTTTTTTTGTTAGGTGTTTTGTTATATTCTTTAAAAAGTTTAGGATTTTTATCAGACAATCATATCACAAGATGGACCATTCAAATTGGAACAGCCTTACAAACAATTTTATTATCATTAGGTTTGGCAGACAGAATCAATTTTTTAACCAGAAGTTTGAGGGAAAATCTGAGGGATCTGTCTCATGCTAAGATAAAAATTGAAGAATCTGAAAAACGTTTTAGAGAAATTTTCCAAGGATCTGATGAAGTGATTTTAATGATGAACGAAGATTTTGAAATCATCAATGCGAATCGATCATTATCAAAACACCTTGGTTATCGATTAGATGATTTGAGAAACAAAAAAATTACAGAAATCCTTTATACAGGAAGAGACCAAAAATCAGATTATAACGTGATGTATGTAAATGACAAACTCACAGACTTAAAGATGACTGGATCTGCAATCAACTTTCGAACTGAGTTGTCACAAAAGTATGTAAAAGAACCAAAAGAAATGGTATGTCGTATCCAATACATTGATTTTGAAGAAACAAGAGAAGTGTTAATGACCTTATCTCCCGAATATGAAGATACCATTATCCAACTCATTGATTCTGAAAAAATTGAACTTTCTATGAATAATTATCTACGAAATGCAGAACTTGTTTCCCAAAAAATAACTTCGCAATTAGCAAAATATCTAACAAACATTGAACAAACGGAAGTTCGCTCTTCTGTTCGAGAGATCATCATCAATGCTGTTGAACATGGAAATTTGAATATCAGTTTTGATGAAAAATCAAAAGCACTGATGGAAGGAAATTACTTAGAGTTTTTGCAAAAACGACAAGAAGATCCAAGGTATCGTCACAAAAAAGTAAAAATAGAATATTCCTTTAGCAATGAATATGTAGCTTATCGAATCACCGATGAAGGCAGAGGATTTGATCATAAAAAACATATGGAAAAATCGTTAGATGCAATGAACGAGGCACATGTCCAACACGGAAGAGGGATCCTCATGACAAAATCGGTATTTGACCGAATTGAATACAACGACAAAGGGAATCAGGTCAGTTTGATCAAATTTCTCAATCGTGATTAATTTTTTTGCCAGTCTAGAACCCACCATTCATTCCATTCCTTGGAATAAAGGAGTTTTCCTGGCAAATGACTTTGTAATAAACTTAAAAATTCATCTTTTTTCTCGGTGATGATTCCTGAAAAAATAATTCTAGGTGCATTGATTTTTGCCAAATGACGGATGTTTTGTGATAGAACTGCAAACGTTATATTGGCAATTGCCAAATCATATCTTTCATTAGAAAGTTTAGGATTGTCGATCCCTGATTCTTCTACACTAAATTGAAATCCTTTTGGGTATTCGTTTTCAGTCCAGTTAGACCAAGCTGCTTTCACAGCATTTGGATCTATGTCCAAAGCAAAAATTTTACTCACTCCAAACTTAGCAAGACCAATCGATAAAATTCCAGAACCTGTCCCTACATCACATGCTGATTGGAATAAAAACTTACCTTCTGCAAATAATGAATCCAAATGTTCTAAAATGAGTTTGGTCGTTTCATGGTGACCTGTTCCGAATGCCACACCAGGGTTAATGAAAAGAGGAATGCCTCCCGTAGGTTTCCATAATGCTATTGTATTCGGTTCATTTTTTTCCCAAGTAGGGATCACCCAAATTTTATTTCCAATAGGGAAGGGTTTGTAATATTCTTTGTATGCTTCTTCGTAATCCCTGGTTTCAATGATACGGGATTCCGAATTAGAATTGTTAGGTGCATGAAGTTTTAGAAAGATTAGAATTTTTAATTCCTTTTCTACTTCATCAGTTTGTAAATAAATACGAATATTTGTATTGTCTCGGATGAGGCCCTGGTCTTTTTCTTTTGGTGCTTCACCGTCAAAAAGAATTTCATAATAACCAGCACATTGCAAAGAATCTAGAAGTTCATAAAATGGATCTGATAATTCTTTTGGTAAATTGACTTTTAATTCTCGGTATTCCAAACTTAACCTATTTCATCCGTGTAATCCATCACCAAGTACATAAGAGTTTCTTGGTCTGTAGGATTGGAATATTCATGAGAGACATCTGCCTTAAAAAACACTGAGTCTTTTGGCTCAAGTTCCACTACCTTTTCCCCTACACGCAATCGAAGTTTCCCAGAGACAACAACGAGGTTTTCTGTGGTCCCTGTTTTGTGTGGTTCAGCAACTTCATGTCCACCCGGCTTTAATATGAGTTCATAAAATTCTGTTTTGCGGTTTCCTAGGAATGGAAACAGGGCACGGCTTGCAAACACCTTTGAATTGGAATATAAAACCTTGGAGTTTTCTGCTTTTAAGATATGGATTCCGTCTTGGTTTTTTTCTTTCAGGAGTTCGGAAAAAGGAACATTGAGCCCGTTTGCAATTTTCCATAAAACAGAGATGGTCGGCACAGATTTCCCTTGTTCAATTTGAGACAACATCGCTCGGCTGACACCACATCGGTTTGCGAGTTTGTCCAAAGAAAATCCTTTGGTATGACGGATGAGTTTCAGGTTTTCTTTGACAACATCTGTTATATAGTCGCCCGATTCTGAAATTAAAGGATCTAATCCGTCACTTGTTTGTTCTACTTTACTGACCATAGTCCAAGCGTCCAATATAACAGAGGTACTGTCAAGAAACTATCGTTTGTGTCTTTCTTTTTTCTCTTCGATGACAAACACAGGTGGGAGTTTCATCCCTTGTGGGAATTTTTTTTGGACTTCCTTTGCTGTCCCGCGGAAAGAAGTTTCGTGTGCGAATGAAATTCCCAGTGCCAAAAAGAGCATTCGATCATTCGGAAGGATTTTGGCGAGAGTTTCCAGGCAATGTTTGGCACGGTATGGGGTTTCGTAAAAGGCGAGTGTGATCCCTAGTCCTAAGTATTGTTTTAAAGTCTTTTCCCTTTCTTTTTCCTCTCTCGGTAAAAATCCAAGGAATAAAAAAGGTGAGGTCGCAAAACCAGAACTGGTGAGAGCTGAAACAAGTGCAGTGGGACCTGGTGCCGATCTCACTTCCACTCCCATCTCCCAAGCGAGTGGGACAAGCCACTTACCTGGGTCTTCGAGACCTGGACTACCAGAATCAGAGATGAGACAAGTGCGTTTTGTCATGGCAAGTTTCATTCCAATTTCATCCATCTCAGTTCTCGAAGTATGTTCATTGAGAAGGTCAAACGGTTTTGAGATCCCTAGTTTTTTCAGTAGGGTAGAAGTGGTCCTTTGTTCTTCCCCTAAGATCCAATCTGCTTCCTCTAGCAATTGTTTTGTGCGTGGTGGAAGGTCTAAGTCGTTTCCAATGGAATTGGATACTAAATACAATCGATTCATTTGATTACAGTTTGGTAGGTAAAATATGGTTGGATGAGGATTCCTTTTGCACTGCAGGCCTTAACAAATTCAGGATCACCTTTATCAATGGCGACTCCGAATTCTTTGGCTTTGGTTAACATGGGATAGTCATTAAACGAATCACCAAAAACCAAATCAGGATACTGGCCAATTCTTTCTTCGATTGCTTTGACTTTCCCTTCGCCATATGTATATGGTTCAATGAGTTCGTGAGTATACCTTTCATTTCCATCTAAGGTTTGTCTCATACCAATGACGTTACTTTCTAACACAGGAAAGTGGTGAGCGATGGCAGCAATGCCTGGTTCAGGAGAAGCTGTTACAATGTAGACTTGCCATTTATGGTGGTGTAAGTATTGGATTAAATCTTTCATTTCCACTTGAGGAAAAACTCCAGACTCATCTTCAGGTAAGTTTACTCGTTTCCAAGCACGTCTTGCAATTTCGTAATAATCTTCTTTTGATAGACCTTGGAATAAAAAACAAGTCCAACGATACCCTCTTTCAACTCCAAATTCTTTTAATTGGAATGAATACTCTTCCCATATCAAATGTTCTTTTTCAGCTAAACTGAGTTTGGTGTGGTCTTTCCAAAGTTTTTTATCACGGAAAAAAGGGGAGAGATCAGTCGGTAAAAATGTAAGATTTTCCCTGATGATTTGGTCCATGATTTTTTCGCCAAAATCATTACGGATCAGTGTATTATCAAAATCAAAACAGACAATGCCTGTTTTATTAGGGATCAGTGTTGTCAGACGGTTATAAATTTCATCTGTCCAACTATGCTTTGTAAGGTTTGTCACAAATACTTAGTCTGCAAATCCGACAAGGTTTGTGGCAACACCTTCTTCAAATGGAGTGAGAAAGTTTTCAGGATTCAAATACACATTATGAAATCGAACTTCGAAATGGACATGAGGTCCTGTTGACTTTCCCGTGTTACCAGAAAAAGCGATGATTTGTCCTTTTTTCACAATGTCACCAGGTTTTACGAGTAACTCTTGGTTATGCCCATACACTGTATGGAAATGGTTCATGTCATGGTGGTAAATTTTAACAGCCAGTCCATAGTCACCACCTCTCCCCGCTTCTTCTACCACTCCATCTGCTGCCGCAAGTACGATCGAGTTTTTCGGAATGGCGATGTCAAGGCCTGTATGCCAAGTGTTCCAACGCCTTCCAATCCGAGAAGAAATTCGAGATTTGTTATTGGGTAACACTGGCCAAATGAATTGGTCGATCGGAGAATCGATGGTTTCGCGAAAGAGTTCTTTTTCTTGGAGGTTCCGCATGTATTCAGCGGAATAAGGGAAAAATACGGAGCGTTTCAAACGTTTGAGTTCGGTTTCCGTGAGGTGGTTGATTTCCATTACCTCTTGGGCAAGCACACCGAATTCAGATGCCTTTTCCAATACGGATTTTTTCTCTGCAATGAGATCCACCCAAAGGCCCCATTGGTCGTTATACCGTTGGAAGACATGGTTGTCCAAAAAAACAGGACCATTTTTTTGCTTTTGGTATGCCGCATAGGCCGAGTAGGTCACGACAAAGAGGATTAGGACCAGTATGATATAGTAACTGCGGTTTCGCTTCATCTCATTTCGCCTCAAAAACTATGGTGCAATGCCAAATTCTCACGGCCACCCACCTGGTCAAGGCGAAGAGGTCGGAAACTTGCGTCAATCATGGCTTTTATGTGACATAAGAAAGTGGGTCCAGTCTCTGTCATTTCCTTTTCTCGGAAGGAAATGAAAAATTAACGTTGTTAATTAGATTGGAATGGTTTTAGAAACAGGGGATAAGGGAAGGGAAAGGACCGATTGGGTTTCGATCCTTCCTTTCGGTTCCGATTAGGAGGCGGCTTGTGTTTTCTGTTGGCCAGTGCGGTAGAGATAAATACCGGCAATCACCAAACAAACAATGCCAATGGCATAATATGCCCAATTGACATCAAAGTATCCAAGCACTAAAAATCCAAAGAGGAGTCTTGTAATCTCCAAGGCCCCCGCCCAAGATTTGTTTTCAATCAGTGCATTGATGGAAACGAGGGAAAGTGTCACCCAAATGGTAACAAGGACTTGAGAGACAAAACTGAATTTTGGAACAAAGAGTAAAAACGCAAACGAGAGGAGTAAGACCAAAACAAACCAAGTGGTTGTATAGGTTTTTACTTCAGTAGCAGGTTTAGGGTCATACTTTTGGAATGAATTTGGGCTTACTTCTGGAATGGGTAAAAATCCTGCTGGTTGGTTTCCCTGTCTTGGGTACCAACCTGGTGGTTTCAAAAAGACGCGGATTTTATCCATAAAGTATTCGGCGGCAAAGGCTTGTTTTAGAAGTTCCCAGTAGTAGTGGAAGTTTGCATACACTGGGTTAAAACTGCGAAGTGGTTTTACAGTTCCATACACACAAGGTTCTGTTTCTTCTTGGAAAGTCCCGAACATACGATCAAAGAGGATAAAAATCCCACCATGGTTTTTGTCGATGTAGATTGGGTTAATCGCGTGGTGAACTCGGTGGTGAGAAGGTGTCGAAAGGATGTACTCACCAATCTTTCCAATTTTACCAACTGCTTTTGTGTGTACCCAAAATTGGTAGATAAGATTGATTTGTCCGCTGGCAAGATACATCCATGGGTGAAACCCAATGAGAGCGAGTGGCACATAAAATACCCAAGTCACAAGGCCGCCAAGACCAGTTTGTCTGAGGGCAACCACAAGGTTGTATTCTTCACTGTGGTGGTGGATGACGTGTCCAGCCCAAAGGAAATTCACTTCATGTGCTAAGCGGTGTGACCAATAATAACAGAAATCTTGACCGACAATACAAAGCACCCATGCCCAAGGGTTTGTCATGGCAAATTCAAAAAATCGAAAGTGTTCATAGATATAAAAATAGGCATATAAACCCACACCTTTTTGGAAAAGGCCCCAAATTTGGGAGATGATTCCCGTACTCAAATCGGCAATCGAATCATTCAACCGGTACAGGTCTTTGTTCCTGCGGTAACCGATGTACACTTCAATGCCAATCAAAAGGAAAAAAACGGGGATGGCATACGTTACAATGGGAGGGGGTGTGAAATTCTCAAACATAGCGGACTATATTTGACATCATTTTGACAAAATGTCAAGTAAATGTTGACCAAGATTCAGAAATTGTTCACGGTTCAATTCTTCAGGTCGTTTGGTAGGAGGGATTTCTGAACGAACCAATGCTTCACCCAGAGCCTCACGGAAATTGGGATCATCTGAAAAGGGAGATTCCCGTAAACTCACTTGGATTTGTTTTCGTTTCCCCCAAAACACAGTTCGTAACATCCGAGACCAAATTTCCACTTCCACTTCTGATTGAGGAGACCAGTGCTGTTTGCCCTTTTCTTTTTTGGGAGAGAGTAAAATGAGAGCGGAATGGATTTTGGGAATGGGAAAAAAACAATTTTTATGGACTGTCTTTAGGTATTTCACTTCGCAGAAGGCAGATAAAAATACGGAGAGAGAAGAGGTTTCTTTCACAAGCCGTTCTGCAAACTCCTTTTGTACCATAAAAATTCCACCTTGGAAGTTTCGGCAATGGATGATCAGTGTGTTGATGATTTCTGTTGTGAGGTGGTAAGGTAAGTTTCCAAATACAAAAACTTTTTTAGGAAAAATATGGTGTAAATTTTCTAAGGCATCACCTGCAAATAAATTTGCTTTGGGAAATTTAGGTAAAATATCTTCTTTTGCCAATTGGATGTAAGCAAAATCAATTTCAAATAAATCAGTATGTTTTCCTAAACTCAAAATTGGATAAGTTAAAGTTCCAAGTCCAATTCCAATTTCTGCCAAAGATACATCATCTTCAGTAAACAATGGTTTTGCGGTATTGACGATATATTCCACAATGTTTTGATCGATTAGGAAATTTTGACCAAATTTTTTTTGGGCTCTGATTCCTTTTTGTTCAAAGAAGGTTTGGATTTGTGAGATAGTGGAATAAGGAGATTTCAAATTGATCCTCAACGATGATGATTTTCCATGCGTTAGAAATCCCAAGTAGTTTTTGGTAGGTGATCCATTCTTTTGCTTCCTTTTTTTTCCAAGGAGGGAAATCGAGAACCAAGATTCCCTTCCATTTTTGTAAGGAATTGAATGTTTCCGATTCTTTTAAGGCACGTAATAAGGAGTTCACTTCCTTCGGATTGCCATCAAATCGAAATAATGTTACATTCTTTGTGAGATCGTTTCCCATTCGGAGTGAAGATTGGATTTTGATACCTTGTTTTTTATATTGCCGAACGAAAGGGGAAGCCTGTGTTTCGAAAAAAATCACATCTTTAATTTTCTCTTTTTTTTGCAGTCTTAAAGCTGTTTGCAAACAAGATTCTGATTCAAATAATATTTGTTTGATTGGATGGATTGTATTTGGGAGGCCGATCCGTTTATGAGGCGAACAAATTCCATAAAGATACATTTTGTTTTCGAGAGTGATTGTAAAATACCCTTTTCCCGATTGGGTGAGAATCGGTAGAGGCTTAACCTCTTCGTGCCAAAAACTAAATGGAAAAAAAAGAAACAATACACTAAGGATCAATCGATTGGTGATTCTGTTTTGGTTTAGGTTGTAACGATGTAGTCCCCAAAGGATCAAAATAAGAAGGAGTGATAACATGAATAGAAGGGAAGATTCCGCTTTCCATTCCTTGTAAGCTCTTTCGAAATTTGATAAACATTGGAAGAGTTTTAGAAAAAAGGAAAGTAAGTAACTTGCCGGTATCCAAATCCAATGGGATAAAAGAAGTGAGAGTGAACCTGGTAAAAAACTTTGGAGGAGGAGTGTCATATACAAACTAGGAAGTAAGATTCCAGCAAGTGGAACCAAACAATAATTGATCCAAATCCCTCCAAATGAATAAGAGCGAAAATAATACAAAAGAACCGGGAACGAACATAAGGAACAAACGATTGTGAGTGTAAAATTTTCCTTTAAGAAGGATTTACTACCTTTATAAAATATTTGGTCCAGACTGGGTTTGAGATAAAAGATTCCAAAAACAGCACTAAAGGAGAGTAAAAATCCAATGCTTAAAAAGTCTGAGAAACAAAACAATGCAATGGTCGCAGAAGATATGATCAGTAAATCACTAACGGCAATTTTGCGGTAAAATAAAGATGAGACTAATGTCAAAAATGCAAAGAGGTAAGCTCTTACAAATGAGACAGGAAAGTTTAAAACATATAAGTACAAAAATCCAAATCCAAGTGAGAATAGGATGGATAACCAACGGTGTTTGGAAAAAATTAAGTTTCCTAAAAATTGAATGGATCCAATAAAAATTCCTAAATGAAGTCCTGAAGCAGCAAATAGGTGTAAGATGCCAGATTCCTTTGCTAGTTCTTTGAAGTCTTTTGGAATTTCTTTTGTGGAACCAGTCACAAGGCCCATTACAATTCGTGATTCAAATGGAGAAAGTGGTGCTATGCTCAGTTCTTGTTTTAAAAAGTCTCGGAAAAAACGTTTTGGTAACCTTTGAGACAATGATTGGTTGGTATCGGCAAAGAGTAAAAATAGAAACGATGCAACAATCACCCACGGGATACGACGATTGTAATGTTTTGTTAGCCTTGGAGGAAGGATTACGAATAGGCAAAAGAAAAGCAGTTGGAACAAAAAGAGAAATGCATAAATCCCAGGGATTTTGTTTCCGATTTTGATTGTTGTGGCTGTAACACAAATTCCTAAACAAAACCATCCAAAGTTAGAATTAGGAAGTAGTTTTGTGTTTACTCTCACACAAGGAGAGGTTCAAAAATGAAATACTTGGTCTCCTTTAAATTTAGAAAGGATAAATGCCGAGTGTGTTTCTCACTTCACTTAATTTTTGTTCCGCAACTTCTTGTGCTTTTTGTTTTCCAGTTTTTAATACAGAATGAACATAATCTAAGTTTTGTGAGAGTTCCTCTCGTTTGGATCGGAAAGGTGTAAAATGATTCAGTATGGATTCTAAGAGGTCTTTTTTTAAATCCCCATATCCAAATCCACCTTGTCTGTATTTTTGTTTTTGTACTTCTTTTTCGGAATTCGTTAAGAATAAAGAATGAATTTGGAAAATGATAGACTGGTCTGGATCTTTTGGTTCTTCGATGGCTTTTGAATCACTGACAATCGACATCACTTTCTTTTTGATCTCTTTTTCGCTACCAAAAAAATCAATCGTATTGTTATACGATTTAGACATCTTTGCACCATCTACACCAGGAACCGTTGCCGTGTTTTCATCAATGTCTGGTTCTGGGAGTGTCAAAACAGATCCAAATTGAGAGTTGAATTTTTCTGCAATGTCCCGAGCAAATTCCAAATGTTGTTTTTGGTCTTTTCCGACGGGAACTTTTTCTGCTGAAAACAGTAAGATGTCACTTGCCATAAGGATCGGATAGGTAAAAAGACCTGCCCCTGGAACAAATCCTTTGGCAACTTTGTCTTTAAAAGAATGGGCAAGTTGTAATTGCGAAACAGTAATCGATTGTGATAAATACCAAGTGAGTTCTGTGACTTGGGGGACATCACTTTGTACCCAAAAAACTGTTTTGTTTGGATCAACACCTAGTGCCAGTAAGTCGATTGCACAACCCAAGGTGTAGTCTTTCAGTTCTTCTTTGGAACGAAAGGTAGTTAAGGCATGAAGGTTCGCGATGAATAAAAATAATTCTTCCTTTGATTGGTAATCTAAGATTTTTTTGATCGCTGAGAAGTAGTTTCCTAAATGTAATTTTCCTGACGGTTGTAATCCTGTGAGAACTCTCAAGTATCTTCCTCTTCCCCTGTTGTTTCGCTTGTCTCATTCGATTCCGAACTATTTGCCTCTCCTGAAGTTGGTTCTGGATTCCCACTAGCTTTGTGAAAAGTAGAGTAGGTAAGTCGTTCGTATTCTTTGTTGAGTTTGATCAGTTCTTGTTCGATTTTTCTGTGAGCTGTTAGTTTGGATGTAGTTGTTGGGTCTTTAAAGATAACAGCATAATTGTATAAATACTTTGTAAATTGAATGAAAACATCTTCCACTTTCATTCCATTGATTCTTTCTTTTGCAACAACTGCTTTGTCGTAGTGAGGTATAAACCTTTGGGCAATTTTTACTTCTTCGATGACTTTGTCTTTGGTGGAAATGATTTTGTCGTTTGTTTTTCCCTTTGATTCTGTCACCTTTGCCATCAAGTGGTTTTCCACGATGATATTGAGTTTTCCAGCAAAACTTCCAAAAAATTCAGATGCATCTTGGAGTGCTTGGACAATGGTTCCCGCAATTTGATCACTTGCTGCATTCCCTGTGCTATAATCCATACCATACTGTTGGAAACTATATTGGAAACTTGGAAATTTTTTATTAAAATTATCAATGGTTCGAACAAGTGTATTCAGTTGGTCAATTTCGTTTCTAAAAAGACCTGGTTGGATGATGAGAAGTTCTTGATTTTGGTTTTTATCACCTAACCGAACATAACCTTCGATGAGATTGATGTAAACTGTTTGTAGGTCACGTAGTAATAAATAAACAAGTCGGTGTGGTTGTGATTTGTAACTATTTTTGACAGTTTGGCTTTTTGCCGACTCAGGCATATGATGAGCCATAAAATCATCTACAACTTGGTTCAAAAAATCAAAACTGATTTTTCCTTTGTCATCGATGGAAAAATACCTGGATCTAAGATTTTGTAATTCTTCCTTTTTGAAGGTTCTTGTGTTGATATCGTCAGAAATTTTGGCTACAGTAATCTCCACTTCTTTTTGGATTTCACGTGCTGCTTGGAATTTATGTTCTTGGATAGGTGGAACTCGTAAGTCGGTGACAATTTCCGGCCAAGTGAACATTTTTTTCTTTGCTACGATATAAAAAGCAGTGATCGCATCAGATAACTTTGGTTTGTTGTTTTCTAAATTGATCGCATAGTTCACACCTTCCATGATTTTGTTAAGTTTGGGTGTGAGTTTTTCATCCATCTTCACGATGTCTGGTAGGTTGGACAATATGATATCTTTTGCATCATCTCTTTGCAAAAAACGTACATAAAACATCTGCATTTTGAGAGAACGTTCCAAAAAAATATCAGCAGATATTTTATCTAAGATGAGTGCATCAAGTGATGCAAAGGCATTAAAAAACTTATTAAAATTATTGATGATATTATAAACGAGTGGAGTCCAAATCCTCCAACCTTGTTGTTCTGAAACACGTAGGGCTTGGATGGTTGGGATGAGGACATCTTCTTTGAGTCCACGAAAAATTCGTTCCACATTATTTGAGATCGCGGGATTTCTGCCGAATAAACCAATGTCGATGGTTCCCGTTTCTTTGGCAAATTTACCTATGGAATTGTTTGTATTGTTCCCACCACCAAAAAGTCCTGCAAGTAGACCTCCACCTTGTTTCTGTTCGGCGGCCTTTTTCTTTGTTGGATTTTGTTTTTGTTTGGCACTGTCTATCGTAACTAAATCACTTGATCGTTTTGGTTTTGGATCGGGAGTAGAGGTGCGAGAAATCACTTCTCTTTTTGGTTGATCTCTCTCTGGTAATCCTCGGTCACGACTGTCTTCTTTTTTGGGTTTGTTTTTATTTTCGTAGTCTTCGTCCACTTTTCGGATGAGGTCAATCCGTATGAAGACATCATTCGATTTTAAAATCGCTTCATCAATGAGTTGTTGGTGTTCAGGTGTCCTTGTTTTGCGGTACAAATCCGCAAAAACACGATGCGCTTCGGTACGAGATACTGGTGTCACAATTACTCCTTTTGGTTGAGAGGGTTCTCAACAATCTGTGAGCTTGTGGGAGGTTGGAAGTTAAAGAGTCCTGTTCCGAGACCAATATTGGTAGCAATGCCAGAAAAAGCAATTTCTGTGATTTCTTCGTCGGAACGTTTCATTTTGAGAACACGGGGAAGGTCATTCTCAGAGACGACTAAAATGATTTCATTATAACGTTTGGTTGTAGATGTAAGGCGAAATGTTCTGCCACTAACAGTCACATTTTCATATCCAGATAATAATCCTCCAAGACCACCTGAAACACCTTTTAGGTCTTGTTTCCCTGCAATTGAGGAATCAGGATTGTAGAACCATAATATTCTACCATTGGAAGAGATGATCCTACCATCACTGAACCTAACATGGAGTTGGTTTGGGCTTTTGTAAGACACAACGCCAGTGAGGCCACCATTTAGAGTGACAGAGGCGCGAAAACTTTCAAGGGAGTTCATTTTGCCGATGACGGCATTGAGACGATCTCGTCCATCCTCTGCCCAAAGGGAACCCCATTGGACAGAGAAAAAGAGAACGATCTGGATTTTGAGAAGGAAATTTCTCAAAGTTAGATGGTTCGTATTGGGAATTAACCCAATACTTTTTTGAATTCAGAAGTAAGTGCAGGCACTACTTCAAACAAATCAGCGACAACACCATACGTTGCAACTTTGAAGATCGGAGCATCTCCGTCTTTGTTGATTGCAACGATGTATTTAGAAGAACCCATACCCGCTAAGTGTTGGATGGCTCCGGAAATTCCGCAAGCGATGTAACAGTTAGGGGAGACAGTTTTTCCTGTTTGTCCTACTTGGTGTGAGTGAGAAATCCATCCCGCATCCACAGTGGCACGAGAAGCACCAAGTGCTGCACCGAGTGTGTCTGCTAAGTCTTGGATGATAGGCCAGTTTTCTGGACCTTTGATTCCGCGTCCGCCAGATACGATGATAGAAGCATCAGCTAACTGCACTTTGTTTCCACCAGAAAGGTCTTTGGAAAGTGACTTTGTTCTCACTTCACCAGCAGAAGCGCCAGATTTTTCAACCGCACCTGCTCCTTCTTTTGGAGTTACTTCTTGTGAGTTGGCACGCACAGTGAACATTTGGATGTCAGAAGACACTTTGAAGTTCGCATACGCTTTACCAGAGTAAATTGGTTTTTTTGCTACCACTTTACCACCGTCAACAGAAAGACCCACTGCATCTGCTACGATTCCAGCATTTGCTTTGATCGCAACTCTTGCAGAGTATTCTTTTCCTTGAGCAGAGTGTGGCATAAGAACCACTGCTGGTTTTTTCTCTTGGATCACGGCAAAAATACCGTTTGCATAACCTTCTGGTGAAAATTCACCAAGGTTTGCACCGATCACAGCATCAGCACCAACTGCTTTCAAATCACCTGCAAACGCGTCAACGTTGTCAGTGATGATAAGAGTGTGAACTTTACCACCAATTGCATCCGCAATTTTGCGAGCTGCAGAGGTAAGTTCTTTTGAGATTTTTTTAAGTTCGCCGTTTTTTAATTCACCAACTACTAAAACATCAGCCATGTTCGTCTCCTTAGATGACCTTCGCTTCTTCGCGAAGAGCTTTTACAAGTTGAGATGCAAAACCTTGTGCATCTGCTGCTTCCAGTTTTCGACCAGCGATACGTGGAGGAGGTGGTTCAAGAGAAACAACTTCGAGTTTGGAACCAGTAGCACCGAGTTCTTCTGGTTTTTTCACATCGACTGGTTTTTTCTTAGCAGACATGATTCCTTTTAAACTTGGGTATCTTGGTTCGTTCAAACCTTTTTGCGCAGTCACGGCAAGAGGAGCAGAAGTTTCAACCACTTCAGTTCCACCTTCGATTTCGCGAGTTGCTGTTACTTTTTTGCCATCAAACTCGAGTTTGAGAGCCATTGCTACGTGAGGAACATTCAATCTCTCTGCAATTTGTACGACAACTTGTGAGCTGTCAGTATCGATGGATTGACGACCACCAATCACTACATCTGCATTTTCTGCTTTGATGAAATTGGCAAGAAGTTCGGAAGTGTATGTAGAGTCAAAAGTTACATAGTCATCCACTTTTACATGAACGGCTCTGTCCACACCCATAGCGTAGGCAGTGCGAAGTGCTTCTACGACACGGTCCGGGCCGAGGGACACTGCGATGACTTCTCCACCGCTTTTTTCTCGAATTCTGATTCCCTCTTCGATTGCAAATTCATCATAAGGAGAGATGATCCATTTTACGCCAGCTTCGTTGATCGATTTGTCACCGACCTTGATATTGGTTTCCGTATCCGGAACCTGCTTTACTAGAACAACAATTTTCATTCCTTAACCCCGTTTTCGTGGATTACCTTAGACCAGAAAACGAGAGGGAAGTCATAAGGGAAGTAATTTATTCTCGGAAGAAGCTGTATTTGCTCCAATTATAAGCCCAAATGATCCAAACAATGACAACGAGGACATTCGCATCGGACCTGAGGTAAAATTGAAAACCAATGACCAAGGGAAGGAGGAGGAAAAGGATAAAAGCGAGTACGAGTACTAGGTGGGGAGTCTCTTTCCAGTGTTTACCAGCGTTTTGGATTTCAATGAGAAGGTTTCCCTTGGGGCTCTCCACCTGGGAGCGAAAGCGGAACCAGTAGAGTGAGCTAAGGAGTAAAAAGAGGAAAATATGCAAAAAGAGAAATAACATAAACCCAACCTTATTTTTTAGCGGAGTCCAGAGAAGAAAAAAATGATCGAAGGCAAAAACATCGGCAAGTAGGAAAGTTCGGAAAACAACTTTTGCAAGGATGGTTTTGGGAAGAAATACCAAGTAACCCCGAGCCATAGGTAGGAAAGCCCCATCCCCAAGAAAAAAACAAATGGAATCGTTTGGGAACCAAAACCAAAACAAAGGAAGCTAAACCCCGAGAGGAAAACCAATATTGTTAACCCTTTTGCCAAGTGTGGAGAAAGCCAAAGGTTCAGTGTGTTCGTATTTTGGATTTTGTCCCTTTCTCTGTCAATTTGGTAGGTCTGTAAGACATTGGCGAGTACATGGAGGAAAAAACTGACAGCGATCAAAGGGAATCCTTTCGCATTTGAGAACGGAAGGAGGATCCCCCATGTATAAAAAACAGACACCAAAATTTCCTTGGGAACGGGAGAGAGTTGTTTTACAACAAGGACAAGGACAATCAGAAAACAGAAGAGATAGGTTTGGTTCTGGCTTAGAAATTCCCATTCCCAAACTAAACCAAATACGAGAGCCGATAAACATAAAATCCCGATAGCCCATTGGATTCTGGATTGGTTCTGCAAATAAAATTGGGAACGAAGTGAGAGTGGGGCAATTTCTTTTTTGGCATCCCATAGGTGGTCTGACAAATACAAGACCCAAACAGAAGTCAGATAAAACAAAACTAAGCTCAGGTGAAGTTTGGTTTGGAAGTAATGTTTGAAAAAAATTAGATTCGCAAAAACGGAAAACACGATATCAAAAGACAGATAAGAAAAAGTGAATAAACCTTTAGATGCCCGATTTATCTTTTTGTTTCGGAACATAGTTCATCTATTCCAAGACGGAATCCAAAAGCAAAAAGAAAATTCCCTTGCCACAAAAACTTTTACAGTCTGAAATGTATGCCAATGTTCAGGTCCATTCGAAACGCCATTTATTCTGTATACTGTATCCGTGACCAATTTCCCAAGTATATGTCGGAACTACTCTTAGAAGAAGAAGAAATGGGAGCTTTGTTTGCAGTTCGATTTCGGTATGTCATTGGATTTGCCCTCATTGCTAGTGCTTTTGCCAACCTTAGTAATATAGATACCATATGGGGTTATTTGGTCAACTTCATTGCAATCAGTATCTATTTTATGAATACATTTGTACATTTGCATATTCTGAAAAAAAAAGATAGTAAGTGGAAAACTAAATATGACTACATTAGTTTGCTTGTAGACAATGTTTTGATTACAATGACCATCCTAAACTGGTATTGGATCAAAGGAGATGGAAATCCAAATTATTTGGTGAAAACTCCCCTTGTCATATTTTATTTGTTACCATTATCTTTGTGTTTGTTCCAATATCGATTTTCTTTGGTTGTGTTTTCCTTTGTTTGTTTTCTCATTAGTTATTATTCCTTTATCACTGCGGCTTTGTTAGATCCTGATGCACAAATTAGTTTGGATTGGACAAGTTATGTGTTAGGTGATGATATTATCCTTCTGGATGCGCTTGTTTCCAAACCTGTGATTTTTTTGATTTTGGTATTTGCCATATCATATGGAATTTTTCGTAGTCTCAGGATGTTGTTGAAGTTTGCTGCATCCGAAACTCAAAAAACAACTCTATCAAGATACTTTTCTCCTGATTTGGTATCCGAGATCGTTTCCGACCCTGAGGTCATTGGCAAAGGAAAACGCCAAAAGGTGACTGTTCTATTTAGTGACATTCGAGGGTTTACTCAGTTTTCCGAACTTTTGGATCCTGAAGAATTATCTGTATTTCTTACCGAATTTCGTCGGCGAATGGTTCGTGTCATTTTTCAAAACAAAGGTAGTTTGGATAAATTCATTGGAGATGCTGTCATGGTTACCTTTGGAACCCCACTCCCTTCCGATATCCCAGGCGAAGATGTTAAAAATGCTGTAAATGCCGCATATGCAATGTTAAATGAGTTAAAACTTTGGAATGAAGAAAGAAAATCCCAAGGCCAAGTCGAGATAAAAATCGGGATCGGAATTCATTCTGGAGAAGTGTTTTGTGGGAGCATTGGGTCAGAAGAAAGAATGGAATACACAGTCATTGGTGATACTGTCAATACAGCATCAAGGATCGAGTCGGCGTGTAAAGAAATAGGTTCTCCACTTCTCATTTCTGAAGTAGTATGGGAAGAAATAGGAAAACCATCTGCATGGCATAAAAATGAAGGTGTTTTACTCCCTGGTAGGGAACAAAAAATCAATCTGTATGCTTACCAAAATGTGTGAGTTAAGTATTTAAATTTAATTTATAAACTGCTTCGTGTAAGGCGGGATTTAATTCTGGATCAATGATATAAATCACACGTGTGGTTCCAGCCTGTAGTGCTAAATCCATAATTGCTTTTCTACGATCAATTTTTATGCTCTTTAAATCAAAGTCTGCAATTTTAAATTTAATCCCTTTTTGGAAAACAGGATTTATGCTACAAATCCTTTGGAGTTTGGGTCTTGTTTGGTATCTGCCTACATCCAAAACAAGGCAGATATCAAAGTGAGCACGTTTTTCTGAATCCACAGAAGCTGTGATCACAAAGTCACCAAAGTTAATGATATTTTCGTTATTGGTGAGAGAACTTCCTACATAATCAAGGAGGTGGCGAATGTTTTTGTTGCTATAGGAAAAAAACGAATCGTTTAGAATCATCTTGAGTGCAGTAGAAGATTTAAAAGCAGGTCTCCAAGGTTGGTTAGAAGTTAGGGATGCATATTCGCTTGCGAGTGACAAAATCGCAATGTCTTCTTCAAAACTGGAAGTTGTGACATTGTTTTCTTGCAAGTGCAATTGTAATTCGATATCTTGAGTGATCCTTTCTTTTCCCACTTCTCTGTTGTATTTATCTCGAACTGACATGAGTTTGGTGAAAAGTGATCTTGGGTCCGGGAAGTTATTGTTCACTCCATTACCCCTGTAAGGTCTGTGATGGTTTAAAATCAGAGTTCTTACATGGGATTCAACTTCTGGGGCAGGCAGGGTCATTAAATAACTAATGATGGGGTGCTGTTGGACAACCGCATACTCTTCTTTTGTGAGTTTTGGAGTTTGTTTAACTTCAAGCCTTGAATACCCGACATCCATTAAATAACTTGCCATCATAAGGCTTAAGTGGTCTTTTTTATTTGATTCTTCTTTCCCTTCGTTAACAATTTTTCGTGTACGAACTTTCATTCCCATGGCAACAACTGTACGTTTGGTCATAAGCTCTGACTCAACGGAAACACCTGCTACACTCAAGATCTCTAAGATATTAAAAATTCCCAATTCAAAATCGGGATTACTAGTAAAATCGGTGAGAAGTTCATTTACAGAGTTTTGTACAAACACTGCTTGGTCAGAGGAAAAGGATGTTTTGCGTAAATCTTCAATTAACGCCTGCGATTGTTTGGCGAAGCGAGCGGTTTTTTCGATATCGAATAGTTTTGTAGTTCGGCCTGGTTCTAAGAAAGGTTTATCGGCACCATTAGGTTTTGATTTTTTTAATTCGGAAATTAAGAAGTAAACTCCTTGCATTTCAAACTTTAAAAGTTTACCAAAGTCTGCTTCTGTTGGGTTTCTTTTTTTATGAATTAAAATTTGTCCATCTTTATTGTATAAGTCAAGTGGGATGTTTTGGTTTTTCCGAAAACTATTTAAAGATTCTTCGGTTAACTCAAATTTTGCGAGCTTTTCTCTGGGTACTATATTTGTATCATTTGTGCTCATAGGAAACCACACACATTCGACTAAAGAATCTTTATGAATGTTAAGGCGATGATGTATCTTCTTCCATAAATTGTAAATTCATTCCTTTGTTTTTATAATCATTTTTATTTTTAGGGAATTTCCGTAAGTAGTAATCCTAATCTGTAGTAGTGGATGTTCACTTTCTCGTAACAATTGTAGCCAATCAAAAAAAGATGTGTCAGGAAAGAAACATCTGTTAATATATGTTAGGTGATTTACGAACATTGTCGTTTTGATTTGTCAAATTTCAAAAATTCGATGTTCGTTTTTGGAATAAAATGCTGCAAATGACGACAATTGGCTCTGATTTTTTCGTTTACAGTTTTAGGAAAAGTACGGAAAAATCTTCTCTATGAGCATTCTTACGACCAAAAAATCTTCTTATGATTTATTCAATCCAACAGAAGACCATTTAGCCCTACGACAATCCGTTGCATCTTTTGCAGAACGGGAACTAGACGAACAAGCGAAAGAGAATGATGAAACGGAATCGTTTAATGAGATGTTATTCAAACGACTTGGTTCCGAACTTGGAATTTTTGGAATCACTGTGCCAGAAGAAGACGGTGGGCATGGACTAGATCCACTTGCTTCTGTCATCATCCACGAAGAGATGAGTCGTTTTGATCCAGGATTTACTCTTTCTTATTTAGCTCATGAAGTTCTATTTGTGAACAATTTCTTTTATAGTTCCAATGCCTCACAACGTAGCCGTTACCTCAGTAAAGTCATCACTGGAGAATGGATCGGTGGAATGGGTATGACAGAACCAGGTGCTGGAACTGATGTCCTCGGAATGGCAACCCATGCTGTCAAAAAGGGTGATCGTTACGTCATCAACGGTGTAAAACAATACATCACAAATGGTTCCGTTGGCCAAGTTTTTGTTCTGTACACAAAGTTAGATAAAAATGCAAAAAAAATGACTTCATTTGTGATTGAATCGTCTTACAAAGGTTTTTCGGTCGGTAAAAAAGAAGAAAAAATGGGAATGCGTTCTTCTCCTACAACTCAACTTGTTTTTGAAGATATGGAAGTACCAGAAGAAAATCTCCTTGGAGATGAGAATGGTGCCATCACACATATGATGCGTAATTTGGAAATCGAAAGGGTGACTCTCGCGGCACAATCGCTAGGGATTGCTCGTCGTTGTGTGGACATCATGTGTGATTATACAGTTCGACATCGAGAAGCTTTTGGAAAAAAACTCATGGAGTTTGGACAAATCCAAAGGTTAGTAGCAGAGTCTTATGCAGATTACCAAGCAGCGAGAGCTCTTGTTTACCAAGTGGCAAGTGAGCTTGGACCAGATGTTCGTAATTCTCTTGGTGCCGCGTCTGCAAAACTCGTTGCAACTCAAATGGCAGAACGAGTTTCAAGAAACGCCATACAAGTACTAGGTGGATATGGTTATTGCCGAGAATACCCAGTAGAAAGACTCCACAGGGATGCAATCCTTCTTAGCATTGGTGGTGGTACGAATGAAGCCATGCAAAAGAACATAGCAAGTGATCTCAAAAAACTTTGGTCGGAGTGATAAGACAAATCATCTAAACTAAAACTTTTTCCCCATTCGTTTTTTTATGCCAGTCTACTAGTAACATGGAAAATGAATGGGATGTGATTGTCCTTGGCTCTGGACTTGGTGGGCTCACTGCTGCCTTATCGTTTGCAAATAAAGGCAAACGAGTTCTCGTGCTCGAGAAGAGTATCTCTCCTGGAGGTTCTGCCTCTAGTTTTTGGAAAAATGGATATTTGTTCGAATCTGGAGCTACAACCCTTGTTGGTTTTGAACCAGGACTTCCCATGGACCGACTCACAAAAGAATTTGGAATCCAATTCCCAATCCAACCCATAGAAAGGTCAATGGTAGTTCACCTTGGTGGAAAAACCATTGAAAGATATAAAGATAGAACTCTATGGATAAATGAAGCCAAGCGTGTGTTTGGTGGTGGATTTCGTATGGTTTTGTTTTGGAAGCTGTGTTTTTTTCTTTCGGATCAACTTTGGAGTTTGTCGGCAAGATATAAATGGTTTCCGTTTCAAAACCTTCGCGAGGTTTTTGTCAGTTTAAAAAACTTTCGACCTTATGATGTGATTGTTTTTCTGTTTTCGCTTGTTTCAGTAAGTTTTGTACAAAAGTTATTTTGGTTACACAAAAATGAGGAGTGGAAACAGTTTTTGGATGAACAACTTCTTATCACAAATCAATCCGTTTCAAACAAAGCACCTTTTGCCATGGCAGCAGCTGGACTCACGTATCCGAACTTACAAAATTATATAGTGACTGGTGGCATGTTGGAACTTTCCCAAACTGTCATCAAACGAATACGTGCATTAGGCGGAGAGTTTCTTCCAAAGCAGGAAGTGATTCATTTAACCAAAAAGGTTTATGAAAACCCTTCAGATTATTCCAATAAAGAAACGTTAGGTGAATCTCCCTCCTTTCCATCGAATCCTAACACGATTTGGGAAGTGAAAACAAAAAATAGAGAAAATTCTATTTTTTCTGCACCTATCCTTGTATCAAACCTTCCGATATGGAACTTAGTCACAATCACTGAAAGTCTACCAAAATTAAAAACGAAGGCCAAACAAATGGAAAATGGGATATGGGGAGCCTTTACCATGGGAATTGCCATCCAAGTAGGTTCTCAGGAACATTCTCATCAAGAGGAATGCCTCCACCACCAAATTCATTTGGAAGTCTCACTTCCCCACGGAGGAGGGCGATCAGTATTCGTATCCATTTCACACCCAGAAGACAAACTCCGATCCAAAGAAGGAATCCGGATCTTATCGGTTTCAACTCATCTAGAATATCCTGAGAATTGGAAACGCGACAAAGACTACCAGATTCGGAAAAAAGAAATCGAATCCATGATTCTATCTGCTTTGGAAAAAAACTTTGATTGGTTCAAACTTCCGAATATCTTGTTTTACCATTCTGCAACACCTGTTACTTGGCAAACTTGGACGGGACGCAAATGGGGACGTGTCGGAGGAATCCCTTCCTTTTATTTTTTTAATCCGTTTCGAATGGTATCCAATCGTTCAGAAGATCCAACACTTTTACTGACAGGTGACACAGTGTATCCAGGTCAGGGGATTCCAGCAGTTGTACTTGGTGGGCTCAATGCCGTGGAACAATTTGAATCCCGAAAGTTCGGTTGATTTCCGAACCGAATCCTAGAGCCTGGGCGAAACGATGGTTCGCCTTCCTAAGATACAGATCAAAGTGCCAGGGACTTCTGCCAATTTAGGTCCTGGGTTTGACCTCATGGGCCTTGCCCTTGACATCCATAATGAATTTGAATTCCAATTTTCAAAAGAAATTACAGAAACCAAAACAGAATTAAAAAATGGAAAAACCTTACCTTTCTCCAAAAAAGAAGATTTGGTTTTGTCTTCCTATTTGTCATATTTTTCGAAATTTGCAAAGGATCTCACACCTCCACCTTATCATTGTAAAATGACATTGGCTTTGCCTTTAAAAGGTGGGCTTGGGTCTAGTGCATCTGCGATTGTTGCTGGACTCTGTTTAGCAAAAGAAGTCCACAAAAGGTTAAGTCCCGAATCTTTGCCAACAGAACAAGAGTTCACTCAATACTTAGCAGAATTTGAAGGTCATCCTGATAATACACTCCCTGCCTACCTTGGTGGATTTGTTTTCGCTTACTCTACATTTGGTGAGACATTAAGGTACTTTCGAAAAAAGTTTCCATCATCTGTTTCCATTTTTGTCCTTACCCCAGAGTATTCTGTTTCTACAGAAGAATCGAGAAAAACTCTGCCAAAGTCCTATGTGACTTCAGATGTGATATTTAACCTTTCGCGAATTGGGGCATGGATGCATTTCCTAGATAAACGTAAGTTTGGTGATCTGCTAGTTGGTTTGGAAGACAAAATGCACACTCCCTACCGAATTCCAAACTCATCTCCACTTTTTCCTTTAGCAGATACTTTAAAACAAGAAGGGATCGGGTATTGTCTCTCTGGATCTGGTCCAAGTTTACTGATCTTTTTAGAACGAAAGGCCTTAAAATCAAAATTAAACGAATTGGAATCAAAAGTTTCAAAGATCATGAAAGATTCTGGAATCACGTATCAATTTCGGAAGGTAAAACCTGATGGAGTAGGCGTACGAATCAAAATGAAATGAGTTCACTCTCTAACCATTGATAAGTTAGGTGAACTTTGATTCGAAGTTTATTCTTCTTCGGCTCCTTCTTCTTTTCCGAATCCATAAACATCTCCTCGAAATCTAACTTTTCTGTTGATCCCAGGTTGGATTTTACCAACTTCAAATGTAAACTTCATCCTTTCTTTTCCTGATCGATTGAAATAAAAAGAAGATGTAAGTGAAATTTCGATAAAATTTACCATTCTGTCTTTTGTAATTTTATCGGAGATTCTAAATTCAGCGGGGTGACCAATGATCTCATAAGAATCAAAAGTTTCTTTTGATTCCATTTTTCCATAATGTTCCATTCTTGGAGGTTTATAAAAACTGGGTCCATTTTTTAGAACGGTAATCGTATAATCTTCGCTATCTCTACTTTTTTTGAATTGGAAAATCAAATGATCTTCTGTGATGGCATTACAACGTGTTGCCAATTGGCCTGTTTTACAACCAACATGGAAACTTGCAAATCGGGAAAGTTCATCCACGACTAAATCATATTTATCACCTGTTTGGACAGGGATAAATCGATCTGATTCTTTTCTCATAAAAATAGGATGGATGAATTGGTTGTACACAACAAACCCCAGTCCTAATATGGAGATTGTTAGCACACCACTGAGGACTAGGACAAAACTATCTAAAATGGCAATGCTTAAAAACAAAATTACCTTTTTGTATCAACCTTATGGCTTTTTGTTTCCGGGAGTGGAGTCCTTGTGACAAGGGAAAGAAGGTCCTTCACTTCTTCCGGAGAAATGATTTGGTTTAATTTTTCTTCCAGAGAAGCTGGTGTTGGTTTTAAAACCAGATCTTCCGGTTTTACTTTCGGTTCCGATTTTGTTTTGGCTTCTGTTACGGCCACTTCGTTGTTTGATTTTTTAGGGAAAGATTCCTTTCCTTCCTCCGACTGTTTTCCCGTTTGAGTGGGAAGGGTGGGGGGAATGGATAGGCCGGGATTCCCTTGGATATTGATTGTATTCATAGTTCCCAAACCTCCGTGTTCAGGATCGAAAATTGAAGAAAAAACTTTCCTTTTCCCTCCCTCAGATTTTCGGTCAAATTGAGGTTCGCTTTAGCGAAAATCGAAACATTTTTTAGGATTTTTCCGTTTGATTGCCCGCTTTATGGCCGGGAAGCTGGCAGAGATGGAAAATAATTTTAAATCGTGGATGGCTTCGCCCATCTCTAAAATCTTCATAGGGACCAATTTTGTCTTTGCCGTGCTTTTTTTAGTCAGTGTTCCTTCTTTTGTGAAAGAATACATCACCCAGGATGCAGTGAGCATCGGTGGAAAAAAATACGACCTGAGTGACGTGAAAGACTCTTCACCGATTGCTTATTCCAAATTCCAATCTGAATACAAGGCACTTCTCAAAAATACCTTTGGTGAATTTGCTCAGGACAAATTATTCGAATTAGTTGCAAAAGATAAAAACATCAAACCTTCTGAAGTTTTAAATGAAGGTCTGGTTTTGAGAGAACCTTCGGAAGAAGAAATCTTAAACGTTTATATGTCTAACAAAGCACAGTTAGGTGGAAAATCTCTCGCTGAAACAAAAGAGAAAATTGTTGGATTTTTAAAAAGCCAACAAGAACAAGAACATAGCAGAAACAAATACCGTGAGATCATCACAAAATACCCAGTTGATTTTTTGATCAAAGAACCGGAAGCAATCCGAGTGACTGTGGATGAAAAAAACAATCCAAGTATGGGACCAAAAGATGCAAAGATTACAGTTATTGAATTTTCTGACTTTGAATGCCCATTCTGTAAACGAAGCCAAGATGTAAACCGCCAACTCCGAGAAAAATATAAGGGGCAAATCCGTTGGGTATTCCGCGATTTCCCTCTCCCATTCCACCAAGACGCAATGTATGCGCATATGGCAGCAAACTGTTCCATCGATGAAGGTAAGTATTGGGATGTTTTTAATGTCTTATTTGATAACAGTGGTAATTTGAGTAAGTCAAATGTAGATTCATTGGTATTAAAAACAGGTTTGTCTAAAGACAAATACCAAGCTTGTATGAAAGACCAATCAAAGTTAAAAACTGAAATCGATGCTGATATCCAAGACGGACAAAAAGTAGGAGTCAGTGGAACACCTGCATTTTTTATCAATGGGATCTTTGTCTCGGGTGCCTTACCTTTTGAAAACTTCGATGAGATCATCCAAAAAGAACTGAAACAATAAAGGGTTATAAACCAAAAAGGAAAAATTATATGAGCAAAAAAGTAAAAGTTGCTGTAACAGGTGCTGCCGGACAAATCGGATACGCACTCTTATTTCGTATCGCTTCAGGACAAATGTTTGGACCTGACACAGCTGTCGAACTCCAGTTATTAGAATTGGAACAAGCGCTCCCTGCAGCGAAAGGTGTCATCATGGAATTGGATGACTGTGCGTTCCCATTACTCGAAAAAGTATCAGTGACTTCTAACTTAGATGAAGCATTCCGTGATATCAATTGGGCACTTCTTGTAGGATCAGTTCCAAGAAAAGCTGGAATGGAACGTGGTGACCTTCTCAAAATCAATGGCGGTATTTTTACAACTCAAGGGAAAGCGATCGAAAAAAATGCAGCAAGTGATGTAAGAGTTCTTGTTGTAGGTAACCCTTGTAACACAAACGCACTCATTGCAATGAATAATGCAAAAGGTGTTCCGTCTGACAGATGGTTTGCGATGACAGGTCTTGATGAAAACCGTGCAAAAACTCAATTGGCACAAAAAGCAGGAGTTCTTGTAAAAGATGTTAGCAATGTTGCGATTTGGGGTAACCACTCTGCGACCCAATACCCAGACTTTTATAATGCAAAAATCAAAGGAAAACCAGCAACAGATCTGATCAGCGACGAAGCTTGGTTAAAGGGTGATTTTATCTCTACTGTGCAAAAACGTGGAGCTGCGATCATTGCTGCAAGAGGAGCTTCTTCCGCTGCTTCTGCTGCCAATGCAGTTGTCGACACTGTGCATAACATTGTGACTCCAACTAAACCTGGAGATTGGTTCAGTGCCGCTTGCCATTCCAATGGTGAGTATGGTGTAGACAAAGGTCTTATCTTTGGATACCCACTCAAATCTGATGGAAAAAAAGTAGAGATCGTAACAGGTCTTGAGATCAATGCTTTCGGTAAGGAAAAATTTGATATCACTCACAATGAATTAAAAGAAGAAAGAAACGAAGTAAAAGATATGTTAGGTTAATACCAAAAACAGATTTTTCCCTACAGAGTTGTTTTGTAGGGATTCTTTCTGACTTGGAAGCCCACTTGGTGAAATATTGCCAGTGGGCTTTTTTTATGATTGTTTGGTGTAAGAGTTTTGGTATACCCAAAAAACAGATTACCGTAGTTCCAATCCCTTCATTCCGAATCCATAACTTTCATAAATTGATTTGGGTCTTCGAAAAATGGCAAATGGCCGCAATGGTCGAGAACGGATCGTTTCACATCTGGAAATCTTTCGATGATTGTATCCCATGTATAATAAGGAGCCACTTGGAAATCATACTTTCCTAATATGAGTTTGGTTGGATGTTTTAAATTTGGTAAAATGGTTTCGACATTGATCTCTACAAAAACTTTTCCAAACAAATAATCAAACGCTAGTTTGTTGGTTTTGATCCCTTCCCATAGATGAGTGGAATCCATTTTTAAATCATAAAATCCTAATGCATCCTGGCTCACACAATACAAATTGAAAAAGTTTGGAAGGCCTTCAGGGTGAGACTCAATTTGGTTTTGGAAATTGGTTTGGAGTTGTCTGTGTTTTTCTTTTCTTTCTTCACTTGCGAAAGTTGCAAAGTAAGTTTCCCGTTCCGAGAGCGGAGCTCCATGGTTAGGGCCCGTTGCTACCATGACGAGTTTAGAAACACAGTCTGGGTATTTTTTTGCATAAGTCAGCGCCATGTAACCATGGCCTGAGTGGCCAAGAATCGTACAGGCTGGGATTTGGAGATGGTTTTGGAAAAAGTAAAAATCGTCCAACACGACATCCAAATTATACATGGATTCATTTTCGGGAGTCACTCCAATTCGCTTCGCAAATCCTCTTTGGTCCACGACAGTGATGTGATATTTGGATGCCATCTCCTCTGGGATCACCCTTGGGTAGTACAAAGCACTCCCGAGCCAATAAAGGTTTGGTCCTTTTGTACTGTTTTGTGCGATTAAAAAATCAAATCCATCTTTTTGGATTGTCTGATAGATCCATTCCATAACATTCCCTCCCACCAAATGTAGTGAGTATTCATTTTTTATATAGTTGCAATATACAACCATATAGTTGCTGTATGCAACTAAAAAACTTGTCAAAAACGATAATTAATTTAAATTAGGGGAATGAATGAAATTTTTTCCTATTTAGGCATTCACTTAAGTGAAACTTTACTCCAGATGCGAAAGTTTCTCTCAAATGAGTTTGAAACGAATCGAGTAGGGATGCGATTTGAAGAATGGATCCAACTGATTCCCCTAATGGAAAAGGAAAGTTTGAACCAAAAAACCTTAAGTGATCGATTGGCCAAAGATAAAACCACAATCTCTAGGTTAGTTGATGGTTGGGTAAAAAAAGGTTGGGTCAAACGAATCCAATCATCTGAAGACAAACGAAGTTTTAGTTTAAAATTAACAACAAAAGGGAAATCCGTTTGGGAGAAGGGAATTCCTGTTGTCAAAGAAGCAGATTTAGTATTTAAAAAAAATCTGAGTGAGGAAAATGAAAAAGAATTATTTGTAACTCTTTTTAAGATTCAAACTTCGATTCAGTTTTCAGAAACAAAAAACGTTCCTTTTGAGAACTATCCAAAATCTTCCTAGGGGAAACAAAACCCAAACTGATTGCCAAGTTTTCTAATTCTTGGATGTAAGTCGGATGGGTTTCCATCAAAAACCAACCACCTGGTTTTAATCGTCTTTTGACGGATTCAAATAAGTCTCGATGGAAAGAGAGGATATCGGAAACAAACAATGCTAGATGGGGTTCATATTCCAAAACATCAGGCATAATGTCTTTTTTTTCCGATTCTGGGATATAAGGAGGATTAGATACAATCACATCAAAACGGAATTCATTCGGAAGCGAATTGTCTAGATTCGAAACATAAAACTGAATATCTGTTAGTTTGTATTTTTCTGCGTTTGATTTACTGGTTTCGATTGCTTTTTCTGAAATATCAGATAACACAACAAAGTTTGGTTTTAGAAGTTGTGATAAACTAAGGCCAATACATCCACTTCCCGAACACAAATCCCATATTTGTATTCCATCAGGAAATTCATTGGTCAGTGTTTCTTTTTGTTTAAAAAGATAATCTACAAGTTCTTCCGTTTCTGGCCTTGGGATGAGAACATCTTCCGATACGAAGTATTCAAATTGGTGAAACCCTTTTTTCCCTGTGATGTAGGCTACTGGTTTTCGTTTGCTTCGTTCTACAATTCGCTCTCTATACAAATCGATCTCTTTTTGAGAAAGAGGCATTTCGAATTGGGAATAGAGTTTGATCCTAGGTAAACCAAGTAGGTCCGAGAGAAGCCATTCAGCATCGACACGAGGGTTTGGAATTTCCTTTTTTTCCAGAAATTCAGTGGAACGTTTGAGATAATAAAGTAAGGTTCCTGGTTGTTCCGCCATAATGTTTGCCCCCAACAGGATTCGAACCTGTGTCCCCAGTTTAGGAAACTAGTGCTCTATCCACCTGAGCTATGGGAGCTTTTACGTAGGTTTACGTTTCTGATTCACTATCCTTTGGAAATCGGAGATATTGTGAATAACAATTTTATCTGGGTAGAGGTCAAGTTTCCCAGTTTTTACATATTGCATGAGGACTTTTTGGACTTCTCCGACAGGTTGGGCACACCAATTGGCAATGTCATCTACTGTCGCAGATAGGATGATTTCGTTATAAACATCATTATTGTATTGTTTCTCGTATAACATCACAAAGACGTCACAAACTTTTCCCACGATGTCATCCATAAGAAGGATCATCAGTCGTCTTTTTTGGTCATAAATACGGAAGGAAAAAATATGTAATAATTTCATCGCAAGAGCAGGGTTTTTGGTCATGAGCATCTCAAAGTTTGCACGATTAAAATTGAGTGCTTTTACTTCCGTCACAGCAATGGCAGTAGCAGACCTTGGTTGTTCTTCCAAAATCGCCATCTCTCCCAAAATATCACCTGCTTCCAAGACATCCAAAGTTTTGATACTTGTACCTATGGTTTTTGTGATTTTGACTTTTCCTTCTTTGATGAGGTAAAAATCGTTACCAGGTTCGTATTCACAAAATAAAACTTCGTTTGGTTGGAACACCTTTCCAAATTTACCAAACATAGCTTCTAACATTTGGTCGTTCACTATCTACCTCCTTTGAGTTTGGATTTGGCATCTTCGGAGATACTGTCATCCATAGGAGGCATTTGTGTTACCTTTTGGAACAATTGTTTGGCTTTTTCTTTGTCCCCTGAGGCTTCTGTTGCGAGAGCCAAATGGTAAAGGTTTTCTTTGAGCAGTAGTCCTTTTGGGTAACGTTTGATGAAATTGGAGAAATGAGAAATGGCACTTGGGTAATCTTTTGCTTTAAAACTAGATTTTCCCATATAAAAAAGAGAATTTTCAACAAATTGTTCTTCTTCTTGGGTCACTGAATCTGTTCTGTCAGAAACTGTTTTAAACATATCAATGGCTTCTGCATACTTTCCTGCATTCATGAGAGTTGATGCTTTGTCATATTGAGAAAGGATAGAATTTGGATCCACACTGGATGTTGTGTTTGAAGCGGGTACTGCCATCGTTTTTAACATCTCTTGGAGTTTTCCTGTTTGCGATCCAGGTTCGGGTTTGTAAACTAACTCTTGTATGGTGAGAGGGAATGGTGTTTTTTTGCGAGCTAAGTCTAAAAGTTGTTTGGCTCGGTCTAAGTACATTCCGTCCGGATAATGTTGGATGTATTTCTCAAATGCATACGCTGCATGGTCAAAGTTGCCATTTTTATAAAAAACTTCTGCAACGTTCATGAGTTCAAACGCAGGGTTCTTTGCTTCCCCTTGTCCGAGGATTTCCCTAACCTGTCTGTGTACTTGTCTCAATTGGCTTGAAAACACTTTGAGCATTTTGATGATGAGATGAGTTTTGTCTGAGACAAATTTTTCGAATTCAGGCACTTTGAAGACAAGAACCGTTGCAGCTCCAATCACTTGTGCTGTTTCTTCCCTAGGGTAACGACCAATGGCACTCTTCACTCCAAAAAACTCACCGAGTTTTACATCCTCTTTGAGTTCCACTCCATTGATATTCGTGTAAGTTAGTACAACTCGGCCTTTTTGTAGTACAAAGATATCCTCTGCCTTGTCTTTTTCAAAATAGACAATGGAACCACCTTTATAATTTCGTACGATAGGACCTGACACTCATGCCTCGCTTGCGCTTCATTTTTAAAAATTAGGTAAAAAAGCCAAACTCTTTTTGTAACCGACACTGTCAGAAACTTGTTTCATGAGTTTTTTTGGTGAACCCGCAACCAACTTGTTTTTTCCTTCGATCGAAATTTCTTCTGTACCCAATCCAAACTCTTGGAAGAGTGACAAAAATTCAAGTGATCCATAAATAGGATAACCATCGATGACAACCAAATCAATGTGTTTCCAATGAAGTTCCGATAGATTTAACTCAGAAGTTTTTTTCTCATCACTGATCACTACAAAATCACAATTTAAACCAGGCATAAGCGCATTTGGATTTCCCATCCGAAAGGCTTTTCTTGGATTTTCTGTTACCATTTTTAATAAAGTTTCTTCTGGCAGTTCCTCGCCGTATAATCCAAAATAAATGGATTTTGCAGTTTTTAACTCTTCCAATAAATGATTGGATCCACTGGGGGAAGAATCTGTCCCCAAACAAACGTTAACTCCTCTTTCTAAAAAGAGTTTGATGTTTGTAGTTTTTCCGAAGATGTGAAGGTTTGAAGTAGGGCACCAAACTATGGATGCTCCTTTTTCTGCAATTTTATCAGCTTCTTTTGCTCCAAATGGCAAACAATGAACCAGGACTGAATGTGGACCAAGTGCATCCATTTTTTCTAACATACGAAGTGATTGTTTTGAATCATCATCTAATCCTTCTGCTAAATGAGTCACAAAAGGAAGGTTAGCGTGTTCTGCCATTCGGTATTCTAATGCAGGGCCTTCTCCCCAATCCAAACTATAGTTCCCAACCGAATGTGCTAAGGTATAATCCGATATCAATTTGACAGGTAAAATTCCTCGAAAGGGATTTTGCACAAAATGAGGAATGTGATCAAATACAGATGTCACACCTGCAAATAAGTTTTTGTAAGCACCAAGGTAATATAAAATTTCCGGATCAATTTGTTGGCGTTCTGCGAATACTCCTGAACTTTTATACAAATTATCATAAGATAACCAGGAAAGGTGTTTTTCTGTTCCACCTACTTTTGGTAGGTAACTCGCTAGTAAATGGTCATGAGAATTGATAAATCCAGGATACAGTTTTTTGCCATGTAAGGAAAGAGTGAACATATCCTTGTTAGGTGTGATGGAGTCTTCGATACTTGTGATTTTTTCACCCGTAAATAAAAGATCTTTTGATTCCATTTTTCCATTTCGGAATAGGGATGCAGATTGTAATAAAATAGGTCGGGTCATTCAAATCCCCTTTGTAAGATAAGTTCAGGATTCAAATTGGTTTTGTTTTGGTTGAGTTGGAAATACAATCCTTTGTCTTTTGATAAGATTCCCAATCGATCTTTTGCATTCACTTGTTGGCCTTCAGTGACTTGGATCCTTTCTAAATTTCCGTAAACGGAATAAAGTCCGTTTTCATGTTCTAAAATCACAAAGTTTTCATACCCATCCATATAATCCACATGTACGACCTTTCCTGAAAAACTAGCACGGACAAGTGAAGAACCCCCTCTTTGGAATTGAATTCCTTTATAAGGGTCATATGTAAGTTCAGAAAACTTCTTTTGTATTTTTTCTTTTTGTACAAGAGGGAAGGTGATTTTTTCTTTTATCTTTGTTTCAGACGAAATGGATTTGGTTTCCCTATCTTTTGGGATTCGTAATTTTTCATTTTCGAACAAATTTTCGGAAGTGGTCCTTCCATTTAACTTTGCCAAAGTTTCGGCTGGAACATTCATTTTACGAGCGATTCCATACCAAGAATCACCTTTGACAACTCGGTACGTCAGTGGGTTTGTTTGGTTTGGAGTTTGTTTTTGGATTTGTTTGGAAAGGATGGGGAAGGCGATCAGTGCCAAACTAAAACATATTATGAAGCCTTGTTTTCGCATAATTCCCTAAGGCAAGTATCGACATGAAAAAGCGAGAGGGCAATAAAAAAGGCGGGAGAAACCCGCCTTTTCCAAAACCAAACAGAACCAAAAACGAAGTTTTATTCTTCGTCTTTGTTGTTGACTTTGTATTTTTTCATTAACTCTTCTGCTACGTTTCTTGGAACAGGAGCATACTTGGAGAATTCCATAGCGAACTCAGCTTTTCCTTGGGTAGAGGAGCGAAGCACTGTGGAGTATCCAAACATATCAGCAAGAGGAACTTCTGCTTCAATTTTAGCATAACCGTTCTCTTCTGTTGTGTTTAAGATCATACCACGTCTTTGGTTCACGGAAGCAAGGATCGCTCCTTGGAATTCTGTTGGTCCTTCTACTTCCACACGCATGATTGGCTCGAGGATGATGGGTGCTGCTTTTGAGAAACCTTGGCGGAATCCGTAACGAGCTCCAATTTGGAATGCCATATCAGATGAATCCACATCATGGTAAGCACCATCATTGATCACACAACGAACTCCGATGATAGGGAATCCAATGAGAGATCCTCTTTCTAAACAAGAACGGAAACCTTTATCACAAGATCCGATGTATTCGCGAGGGATGGAACCACCTACGATTTTATCTACGAATTCGTAGTCCTTTCCTTCTTCTTGTGGGATTGGTTCGATGTAACCAGCCACACGAGAGAACTGACCTTGACCACCCGTTTGTTTTTTATGAGTGTAATCAAATTCTGCCGATTTAGTGATGGTTTCACGATACGCCACCTGAGGAGCACCAGTCACAAGGTCCACACCATACTCACGTTTCATACGTTCGATGTATACTTCGAGGTGGAGTTCTCCCATCCCTTTGATGATGGTTTGACCAGACTCTTTATCAATTTCAGTTTGGAAGGTTGGGTCTTCTTTTGTGAAACGGTTAAGAGCTTTTGCAAGGTTTGGAAGTTGTTTTGACTCTTTACATTCAATTGTAAGTGAGATCACTGGATTTGGAACAAACATAGACTCCATAGTGAGTTTTGTTTTTCCATCAGTGAATGTATCCCCTGATGCACAATCGATACCAAATAGAGCAACGATATCACCTGCTTCCGCTTTGGAAATATCTTCCATTTCATTGGAGTGCATACGAACAAGACGACCAATGTTGTGGCGTTTGTTGTTAGATGAGTTATAGATCGTCATCCCTTTTTCGAGTCTACCTTGGTAAACACGAACGTATGTTAACTGACCGTAACGACCGTCTTCCAATTTGAAGGCAAGGCAAACGAGTGGTTTTTCTGGATCAGAATCCAAAATAAGTTCGTTTTCTTCGTTTCCAATTTCTTTTGCTGTGTTTTCCACATCATAAGGTGATGCGAGGTAGTCTGCTACTCCATCCAGAAGTCTTTGAACCCCTTTGTTTTTGAAGGCAGAACCCATAAATACAGGAACAAATTTAAGTGCAAGGACACCACGTCGAATCGCTTCTTTGACACGAGCTTCAGACGGAGTTCCTTCTAACATCTCTTCTGTGAGTTCATCACTAAAAAGAGACACTGCATCGAGAAGGGCTTCGCGTTTTTCGTTCGCTTGGTCCTTTAAATCATCGGGAATGTCAGTGATTTTGATATCTTGCCCGTTTGGACCTTCAAAATAATAAGCCTTCATTTCCACGAGGTCTACAATCCCTTTTAAGTCGTTTTCGAGTCCGATCGGAAGTTGTACTGCATGGGCATTGAGGTGGAGTTTTTCACGGAGTTGATCGATCACTCTCCATGGGTTTGCACCTGTTCTGTCGAGTTTGTTGATAAAGGCAACACGTGGAACGTTGTAACGTTTCATCTGGCGGTCAACTGTGATGGACTGAGATTGAACTCCCGCAACACCACAAAGAACCATAATTGCAGAGTCAAGGACACGAAGGGAACGTTCTACTTCAATTGTGAAGTCAACGTGGCCCGGAGTATCGATGATGTTGATTGTAATGTCTTTCCAAGTCGCATAGGTAGCTGCTGACTGGATCGTGATCCCTCTTTCTCGTTCGAGGTCCATACTGTCCATAGTAGCACCCACACCGTCTTTTCCACGTACTTCGTGGATGGCATGAATTTTGTTCGTATAAAATAAGATACGTTCTGTTAGGGTTGTTTTCCCTGAGTCAATGTGTGCGGAAATCCCGATATTACGGATTCTTTCCAATTTTGGATCACGTTTGGTTGCTTGCGTCGCAGAGGTCATATTTTCCTCAAAAATAAGGTTAAAGTTGAATTGATTCTACCAAAATCTGAAATGGACTGCGTTTGTAAAGTACTTGGGATTTTTGGTTAGCGGGAAAATCCTGGAGAAAGTAGAGAATAGGGAAATATGCCACTTGCTCGTTTCAAACGATTTTTTCGTACTTTGTCTTTTGCCCGAGTGGTGTGTCTTGGTTTTTTTGCCGCCATCTTACTTGGGTCGTTTGGCTTGTACATTTCGGAAGAAGGTGAGTTGTCATTTGTCGATAGTCTCTATCTCTCCGCCTCGTCTATTTGTGTGACCGGTTTGTCACCCATCCCGCTTTCGGGTCTGAACCCTTCCACTCATTGGATCATGTTATTCCTCATCCAATTGGGGGGACTTGGGATCATCAGTTTTACTGTGATTGTTGGGTTTCTCATCACCAAAGGGATTTCTAGGAATGCTCGTTTTAATGCCTTTGTTGGTGCTGCCATTGACACGCAAACCGAAACAGAATCACTTGCCACCAATGAAGTGAACCGGATTTTACTTTCCATTATCAATATTTCTTTTTCGATCGAAATCCTTGGAGCCATTGGTTTGTATCTCCATATGCCAGAAGGAGTGGAAGGGGAGAATACCCGTTGGTTTTTTTCCCTCTTTACCGCAGTTTCTTCTTTCAATAACGCAGGTTTTTCGATCACAGATGACCTAAGTGCTTTACGATTGGATCCTTTTTCCCTATATATCGTTTCGGGGCTTGTGATTTTCGGAGGGATTGGATTTCCTGTCATCATCCTACTCGAAAAAGTCTTACTCACGATCTTTGTGAGAATTGTTTACCGCATTGAAGTGGTCGCTGAGACCCTTATGATGGAAAAAGCTTTAAAAACAGGGAATGTCCCTCGTTTTTTATTATTACCTGCACAGTTTTCTGCTATTTTAGAAAATCGAATTGAAGAATACAACAAACACTTACGGGGAGAAACCACGCGGATCCAATCCAAACTTTTGGTGTATGGGTCTTTTGCTCTCTTGTTATTTGGATTCCTTGGAATTTATTTCTTAGAAAGGAGTAACCCTCATACCTTTCATGGCATGGAACTAGTCGATAAAATTTCCAATGCATTTTTTATGTCTGTTTGTTCCAGAACGGCTGGTTTTTCGACAATGGACCTTGGTCATTTGAATGATGCTACTGTGATCATCATCACCGTACTCATGTTTATTGGTGGGGGTCCACAAGGAACTGCTGGTGGTATCAAAATCACAACTTTTGTTCTATTACTTGCCTATTTAAAAAATGTCATCCAACCTTCCAAGCCTGTGATGTTATTTGGTGAAACTGTTTCTAAAAATTCAGTGGCTGTGGCAATTCGGGTTTATTTTTTAGCAACAGTATCCTTGGCATTTGTATTCATATTGCTTGGGATTTTAGACCAAAACCAACACTCTCTCCATGTTATCTTTTTTGAATTGATTTCTTCGTTTTCCACAGTGGGTTATAGTTTGAACCTGACTTCCCAATTAGGGGATATCGAGAAATTATTTTATGCTGCCGTAATGTATGTGGGTAGGGTGGGAATTTTTACGGTTCTCATCGCAGCGACAGGCCATTCGGGAGTCCCCAAAATGGGTACCATCGACGACGGTGTAAAAATCCAAGTCGGGTAAAATGGATAGAAAAATCAGTTTTAGTAAATTTAGGCACAATCAGGATTGGTAGTTGTGAAAATGTCAGTGAAAGAGTTATTACTCTCCTATTGGAAATCTCCCGTTCTTAGTTCAGAAGAAGAGAAACTAGAAGTTCTTAAAAAAGAAAAAAAACAAAAACTGGGACAAATCGAATCTCGGTTGGAGTCACTTGAGATATTGATATCGAATGATAAACTCGCAGATGCAAATATTTTATTAAAATACGTTGTGTACGATTTGGTAAACTATTACCAAAGTTTAAATGGCAAAAAAGAAATTCCAAAAGACAGTGACTTGTCTTCTTTTCAATTGCCAGAAACAAAATCAAAAGCATTTCAGTTTTTAAAAAACTTCAACCACCAAGTAGATATTACTGAAGCTAAGATAAACGAAATGTTTGATGGCTGTTTATTGACTTATAACTTTTTAATTGATGAATCAAAATCATTATTCCGTTCCAAAATGGAAACGAAGTTTGATCGATTCAAACAGATTCGAAAAATTCGTATCATTTCTGTAACATCGATTTTGCTTTTATCACTCATTTCTGTTTTATATTACCAATATAAATTTCCAGTTTTGAAAGACCAAACCATCAAAATGTATACATTTGTGGATAAAGAACACCCACAAACTTCGGAATCAATGATGGTTTCTTTACCTGTTTCGAAAACTGGGGTTGGTGTTTGGAATGAGTATGTATTTACACTTCCTGAAACAATGAATCAATTTGGCGGACTCAGGATTGATCCTTTGGAACAAAGAGGAATTCGTTTTGTTTTGGATGATCTACAGATACTGGATACAAACGGCAAAGTTTTGTATTCTAAAAAAATCACTGTAAGCCAAAGTTTATTGCCAGAAGATTACCAAGACTTCTTAGAAATTAGTGATATCAAAACCGCTGGGAAACAATTACCAGGTGAGTTAGTCGAAATGATTTCCACTGGTAGAGATCCAAAAATTCTTCTAGTGTTTCCTACATTAGAGAATGCTAAAACAATCAAAGTCAAAATGAAATACATTGAAGCCCATAAAGTGAAGAAAAAATGATCTATTTATACATTAAACTCATGAGGATCCCTCAGTGGATCAAAAATATCATCCTGTTTGCTGGATTAATTTTTTCGAAACGAATTTTTGATGTACCTTCTTTTACAAAGGTATGTTTGGCATTTTTGTTTTTTTCACTTGTTGCAAGTTGCCAATATGTCTTTAACGATTTTTTAGACCAAAAGGAAGATGCAAAACACCCTGAAAAAAAACACCGTCCACTTGCTAGTGGGGATTTGGATTCTGGAATTGCTCTTGCCATAACAGGAGTTATTTTGCCTATCGCGTTGATAGGTTCTTATAAACTTTCACCTGTCTTCTTTTATTTAACTATTTTTTATCTATTATTCAATATGTTGTATAGTAAGGTATTAAAACACATTGTAATTTTAGATGTAATGAGTATCTCAATTGGGTTTGTACTTCGGGCCATCGCTGGTGCCATTGTCATCGGTGTTGAATTTTCTCATTGGTTATTACTCTGTACTTTTATGCTCGCTCTCTTTTGGGGATTTTCCAAACGGAGAGGGGAAATTAATATTCTGAAAACCGATGCTGGTAAACACCGAAAAATTTTGGAAGAATACTCAATTGAATTTTTAGATTTGATGATGGCTGTTGTAGCAACCTTAACACTTGTGAGTTATGTTATGTATACGGTGAGTCCCGATACCGCTAAAAGTTTAGGAACTCCTTATATGGTGTATACAGTCCCCATTGTTGTGTATGCGATCTTTCGTTCCCTTTATATCATTTACATCAAGAATATGGGGCATAACCCCACAAGAGCCATTCTCACCGATGTGAGTGTGCTCGTCTCTGGTGTCATTTGGCTTGTCCTCATCTTATTTTTGATGTTTGGGAACATATCGAGCCATCTGCCAGTCTACCAATAGAGATGAAAATTTGGAAACAGTTGCCTTATGGCTGGAAAGTGGTGTTTGCCTTTGTTTTCTTTTTTTCCGCAACCTTAGGATTTGCTTATTTTAAGGCTAGGGACACAAATCCATCCATTCCCATTGAGGCTCTAGCAACAACCCCAACGGAAGCAAGTTCCTGGAAAGGCCACCCCAAGGTGGTGTATTTCTGGGCAACTTGGTGTACTGTATGCAAAGCCTACACACCAATCCTTGAAGCCAATTTAAAATTTTTACCAAAAGAAACCATGTTTTTGTCTGTTTTGGAATCGGAAGATTCTGAAGAGACCAAAGAAATCCTCTCCCACCTTTCTTCAGAATCAACTTACCCGATTTACACTGCAGATTACCGAATGTTAAAAGAATGGAGGATTTCTGCTTACCCAACTACAATCTTTGTCAATGCCAATGGAAAAGTTGTTTTTGCAGACTCAGGAATTTTGAGTCCCATTGGATTTTGGATCCGTTCTTTTCTTTTGCGCTTTTTTTAAACTGTCGATGATCTAGTATGGACTCGAGCTTCAAACCCAAGCCACTTTTGAATAAGTCGGAACTCCGGCAAATCAAACGAAGTAAAACGAGGGTTGAAGGAAAAAAAGTCATCACCGATGACGTCAAAAAACTCAAATCACTTAAAGTCACACCGGAACTTAGTTTCCAAGAGTCGATTGATTACTACAAAGAACCCATTTGGATCGAATATTACATTCCAAAAGAATCTAGGTTTGCTTTTGAAACCAAATATCTATTTATCTTGTTAGTTGATCCTAAGACCACAGATGAAGAATGTGATTTAGCTAGAAAAGAAGCCCAAGAGAAAAATGAAATCGTAGATGTTTTTGGGTATATGGAATCCCATCCCGATTCTATACGTCTCATTGAAGATTCTTACCATTCCACCATGTCGATGCATGAAACCATCCACCATATTTATCGCAATTATAAAGAAACTGGTGCCACTGAAGATTTAAAAACTGCCTGTTACCTGACAGAGGCATTACTCAAATACGAACCAACCATTGCAGGGCTCACGTATTTTCGTGATTATAGTATCTATAATTTAAACTATTGGATACGAACGTTAAATCGATTGAAAATTGACTTTGCATTAGAAGATGCAACCGTATCCCTTCTCATCAAACGAAGGAACGAACTTTGGGAAATGGAAAATCGGGAAGAAGATGAAGACTTTGATTTGTTAGCTGCATTGTTTTTTGAGCAGGCTTTTCCAAACCGAGGAGCAGGTGAACTTTCGAGTGATGACATGTTATTATTTGAATGAATCACATCGTCATTTATTTTTTATACACTTAACTCACAAACCAACGAAATAAATCGATATGGTCTTTTGTGGATTGGAAAGTTTGATCTGCAGATAAAGTGGTGACTTCGTTTAGTTTCATGGAAACGGGGATTCGTTTTTCTTGGAAGGTAAACGTTAATTTGGATACGGATTTTACTGATTCTTTCCAATGTTTTTCTGTTACTTGTTCTTCTGTGAGTGGAAAACTATCCAAAAATACCTTCCAAAAATCCTTTCCATCGATGAGCACCTCTGAGATCCCACTGATCCCCATTTTTAAATCACGAAATAGATTTTCTCGGTTAAAATCTTTGATGCCGATCGACAAAAATGGTTTTTCTCTTTTGATTTTTTCTAAATTTGGGATCAACAACTTTGTATCTATTTTATCCCAATCCAATACTAAAAAATGACATGGACCAACTAACAATCTTTTGAGTAAAAATTCAGGATTGGATTCCGTAAAAACAGAATATCCAAGAGATTTTAAAACCCTCGAAATGTTTTGGTCGAGGATTTGATCTTTCGTACAAACAATCCAAGTTAATTTTTTTTCTGGCTCTGGGCGGAGAGGTAAAGTATGAATTTTCTGAAAAGGTTTATCCCATAAGAAGGAAACACCTGCGGATTTGTATTCCTCTTTTTCTTCCTTTGAAAATTGTCCGCATAAGATTGGTTCGATGCTCCAATCTAAAAGTTCTTTTGCTAAATCTGGACTTGGTTTGGAAAAAACTCTAACACAATCAGGGAAATCTTTCCAATTTTTACTTGTACATTCTTTCACTACGGACCCATTTACTTGTAACCAAGCAATCATAAGTTCTTTTTCCTGCTCTGGGAGTTGTGTCAAAACGGCTCCGAATAGTGAGTCCATACGATTGTATTTTAGTTGACCCCCTAGGCTTGAAAGTCATTTTAAAAAGCATCTCCGATGAAGCTCCTCAAGCGATACGCAAACCGTAGGCTCTATGATCCAGAAACAAGTTCCACCATCACCTTAGAAGATGTGGCAAAGATGATCATCGGTGGGGAAGAAATCAAAGTCCAAGACAACCTTTCTGGCGAAGACATTACACCCAAGATCCTTGGACAAACTTTTTTAAAGGTAAGCCTTGGCCAAAGGAACGAAGATTTTTCTAATTTTATGTTAACTTCTCTCATCCGAGAGACCGGCCGTGATATTTCTGGTCTGTTTGAACGTTTGGTTTTAGGTGGAATTGGAGCCAATTACCTTACCCGCGAACGGTTGGAAAGGATTGTCAATTCGATGGTGGAACTCGGGGAATTGAAGGAAGTGGACTTTAGCCTTTATAGAGAAGATTTACTCCGAAAGATGGCATCCCGCGCGAGTGAAAAAAAGGAACAAATCCAAAAGGATTTGGAAAAATTCAGCCAATCCATTTTGGAAGAAGACAAAGCAACCCTTGGCGACTTATCTGAAAAATTAAAAGAAGTCGCAGAAAAATTAAAAGAAAATTAGCCAAAATGAGTTAGAATGTCCTCCAATTTTAGGGGGAAGGAATGAAATTCCAAAATGTTCTACTATTCGTCTTTTTATGGAATGTAAGTGTATTTTCAGAACAAGATGAGGTCTTTTTTGAAACCCAAAGGAAACGACTTTCCTCTTCCGATATCTTCGAAATTCGTGATGCCATTGACCGATTAACATTTATTAAATCAAATCGAGGTTATAGGGATATACTTTCTGCCTTAGAGGGGACACCCAATTTCCCAACGAGTGAGAACAATGCCCCCGCGGTGAAATTTTATGCGGCAAAAGCTCTTGCGAAAAAAGGGGACAAAATTGCGATTCCTGTTCTCACCAAAACGTTTCAAAAAGAGTCGGCTTCCATCATCGAATACAACCCTCCAAAGGTAAGAAAAATCAGTGACGGTGTTGCCGATCGTCATTCTACATCGAGCCCGTACTTTTATGAAGATGGTGAAATTTCCATGGTATTGGCTTGTGGAGAGATGTTACGAGCGTTAGGTTCGCTCCCATCCACGGAATCCTCCGAACAAACGATAAAACAAGCATTGTCTCATCCTAATTTTTATATTCGAAGTTCTGCAGCCGATGCGATGTATGAATCCCATCGTAAGGAGTGGATCACTCCTCTTACGGATGGACTTGGGAAAGAACAGGTTCCCTATGCAAAAATCTCCATTTTATCGGCTATTGTGGGTTTAGAACGATTACCCAACCAAAATTTTAAAGCGGTGACAGAGATGTTATCCCATGAGGATCCAGAAGTAAGAAAAAAAGCCTCTCTAGCTTTACGCCGATTAGACCTTAGGATTGCAGCACCTTACCTAGAAAAGGCGATTCTTGTTGAAAATCACCCAAATGTTTTATCTCAAATGAAAGAAGATCATTCCTATCTACTTTCATTTCGTAGCCCCTAGACTTATTTCATTTCATTGTGGACAAATCTAGATTTTCTTTAAAAATGTGACTTAAACGGAGAAATTATGAAATTTAATAGTATTTTAGATGCCATTGGCAATACACCACATATCCGATTGTCTCGTTTGTTTGGAACTGATCACGAAGTCTATATGAAACTAGAAAGACAGAACCCAGGTGGATCGATTAAAGATCGAATCGCTCTTGCGATGATTGAAGATGCCGAAAAATCAGGGAAACTTAAAAAAGATTCCATTATTGTGGAGCCAACATCTGGAAATACTGGGATTGGTCTTGCTATGGTTGCAGCTGTGAAAGGTTATGCGATTACTCTAGTAATGCCAGAACATATGTCAGTTGAAAGACGCCGGATTATGGCAGCATACGGCGCTAAGTTTGAACTCACTCCAAGAGAAAAAGGAATGCCAGGTGCAATTGCAAAAGCACAAGAGATGGTAGCAGCCAATCCTAATGCTTGGATGCCGCAACAGTTTGAAAACGAAGCCAATATCCAAGTTCATAGAGAAAAAACAGCAGAAGAGATTGCAAAAGATTTTCCAGATGGTTTGGACTATATCATCACTGGAGTGGGCACAGGTGGGCATATTTCTGGTTGTGCAGAAAACTTAAAAAAACGTTTTCCTAAACTAAAGGTATTTGCGGTAGAACCAGAAGGTTCTCCTGTTCTCAGTGGTGGTAAACCAGGTCCACACCCTCTCCAAGGGATTGGTGCTGGTTTCATTCCTAAAAACTGTAAAACAGAATTACTCGATGGGATCATCACTGTTGGAAAAGAAGAGTCGTTCACAATGGCTGTTCTTGCTGCGAAAAAAGAAGGTATTTTTATTGGAACCTCTTCTGGTGCAAGCCTTGCTGCAGTTTCCAAAAAGCTAAAAGAAATTCCTGCAGGCTCCAAAGTGCTTACATTCTGCTATGATACAGGTGAAAGATATTTATCTGTGGAAGGACTGTTCGTTTAATTTTTGTTTGATGAGAATTTAAAATCACCAATTTAATTATTGTCGAATCTCCTACAAAAGCAACAACCATCAATTCTTATTTAGGTAAGGATTGGTTAGTTGTTGCAACAAAAGGGCACATCAAAGACCTTCCACCCAAATCGTATGGGGTGGACATCTCCAATTCTTTTGAACCTGAGTATGAATGGCTCAAAGGGAAAAAAAACCTCTTTGCCTCCATCGTTACACAAGCCAAAAAATGTTCCAAAATTTATATAGCAAGTGATCCAGACAGGGAAGGTGAGATTATCGCCAAACATTGTTTTGATGAATTGGCAAAATTAAAAAAACCAATCTACCGATTGCGTTTAAAAGAAATCACAAAAGTTGAATTAAACATCCAATTAGAGAAACAAACTGGACTCGACCAAGGAGAAATTGAATCTCAAATTGCAAGAAGAGTGATCGACCGAATTTTTGGTTTTGAAGTTTCTCCTGATTTATGGAAACAATTAAAAATACCAACATTATCAGCAGGAAGAGTTCAATCTACCGTTTTGCATTGGATATGTGATAGAGAAAAAGAAATACAAAACTTCTCAAAACAAACTTACTTTTTACTCAAACTTCAAGGAACTCTGAATAAACAAAGTTCCGAACTCAAATACCAGACAAAAGAAAAACTGAATCAAGAAGATGTAAATGCGATCGTAAAGGAACTCGGGATGATTTCCGAACCTTCTAAGTTGAAGGAACTTATTTTATCGAATATCAAAGTAAAACAATTCATTCGGAAACCTCCAAAAGCTTTCTCCACTGCTAGTTTACTTGAAGCGAGTTTTCGCTCTTTAAAATTTGATTCAAAAAAAACAATGAGAATTGCACAAAGTTTATTTGAAGGTAAAAAATTACAATCGGGAGAAACGGTTGGTCTGATTACCTACATGAGATCTGATAGCACTCGTGTTTCAGATTCAAAACGTCAGTTAGGTGAAAATTATCTAAAAAAACACTTCCCAAAACTTCTGTTAGAAGTGAGTGGAAAACAGTCCAAACAAAAAAAATTCTCACAAGACGCTCATGAAGCAGTCATCCCCATTAATCCCAATCTAACACCCCAGCAAATTCGAAATTATTTAACAATAGATGAATGGAAACTTTACCAATTGATATGGGAACGATTTTTGGTCTCTCTGATGAAACCAGAATCAGGTGAAGAAGTTGTGTATGAATTCCCAATCGGAAAACATCTATTCACTCATTCATTTGAAAGAATTTTTGATGGTGGTTTCAAAAACTTTCCGGATCCAATGATGGATAAAAAGAAAAGTACATTGGATGCAAAAATAGGAGATATTTTTTTCTACGAATCGTTTACGACTATAGAAAAGGAAACAGAACCACCGGAACGATATACCCAAGGTAAATTGATCCAAAAAATGGAAGATACGGGAGTGGGTCGTCCCTCCACTTACGCAAACATTCTTGAAACATTAAAACTAAGAAAGTACATTGTTGAGTACCAAAAAAACATAGGTCCTTCTGCTCTGGGAATGAAAGTGGATGGTTATTTGGATTTAAACTTTCATGATCTAATTGGTGAGTCATTTACAAAGGACTTAGAACAAGAATTGGACCAAATCACTGGGAACAAAAATTCAAGGGTGGAATTAATTTCAGCATTTTATGTGAAGTTAAAACAAATTTTAAAATCACCTAGGAAAAAATTTGAAACGTTTGTTTCTGAGTTGGAAACAAACAAAACGAATGAAAAATCTGTTTCTGAAAGTTCGGGGATCAAATCAAATCCTAACTCGAAAAAAAATAAGAACCAACATCTAACGAAGGAAAAGAGTCTAAATCTTACAGAGAAAAAAGTTTGCCCAAAATGTTCTGATGGGACCATCAAAACCAAATTAGGGAAAAATGGAAAAACCATTTATTTTTGTTCTCGTTACCCACACTGTGACTACATCACCTATGACAACTAATCATGATAAAACTTTGATCCTTGTGAATTTAGGAGGACCTCGAACTTCCTCTGAAATTGAAGTATTTTTAAGAGATTTATTTTCAGATCCATTTGTGTTTGATTTACCATTACCTGAATTTTTACGCATTCGATTGGCAAGGTTCATCGCAAAAAAACGAGCTCCCAAAGTACAACGAACTTATGAATCTATGGGTTTTGGTGGCGGTTCTCCTCTTGTTTCTGAAACAGAAAAACAAGCTAAGGTTTTGGAGTTAATTCTTAACCAACAAACGAATGTAAAATGGATGGTAAAAGTTTCCATGACGTGTGGATTTCCTAATATTAGAGAGGATGAGTTTACCAAACCGGATGAGAATACTTTGTATTTACCACTATATCCTCAATTCTCTAGGTCTACCGTATTATCGACACTGGCAATTTTAGAATCAAAGTTTGGTGAATGTCCTGTTGGCAGTGGTGGTTATATCCCACATTTTGGTTTGGTACCAAAGTTTCACCAAATTACAGCTAGGTTTATTTTTGAGTTTTTTACAAACCAATTAGAATCGAATGAATTTTTACATTACCCTAAAGAAACTCCGAATTGTGATTGGAAAGACTTAGAAATTATTTTTTCTGCACACGGTGTTCCTATGCGACTCATTCACAAGGGTGATCGTTATATGGAAGAAGTAGAAGTTTCAGTCCAAAGAATTTCTGAGGAATTAAGAAAATTTGGTTTTAGAGGTAATGTACATGTATCTTACCAAAGTAAAGTTGGACCTGCCAAATGGACTGAACCAAACACAATTCAAATGATCACGAAACTTTCCAAAGAAGGTAAACACATTGCCGTGTATCCAATTAGTTTTGTGAGTGATCATCTGGAAACTTTAGAAGAAATTGGCGAACAGTTTAAAGAACTGACTTTGGAAAATGGTGGAAATTCATTTGTTAGAATTCCTGCATTTGGTACTTACAAACCATTTATGGAATATTTAGCAGAACGAGTATTACTTGCCGATACAAAGGTAAATGAATGTATTTGTAAAAAAAATGGAGGAGAATCGTTAAAACATTGTCGATTCAAAAATTGACCTGAGACCAATTCCTTTTCTATAATTTCCATAAAATCTAATATTTTTCCCTTGGGATGACCAGTTTAATTCTAACTGGTCTAACACTTGGTTGAACTTATATAAATTTGCGTCATAGGCAGGGAAAACACCTTCCCAAGTTCTTCGGTAAACAGCTGTTGGTGGGTCCATTTTCTTTGAGATCAAATATCTATCTCTTTCTAAAATAGATTCAATCGTATCGTTGCCGTTTTTTACCTTTATATCTGGATAAATCCAAGTTTCCGAATGTAATTGATTTTGGACTCGGCCATCAAAAATATCTGAATTACACAAAACTCCTAACGCTTGAACACCTTCATTTTTGCCAAAAAGTATTCCGAAACATGGTTTTTTCGTAAGTTTTGTTTCACCAAACCTTGTGATGGTGGAAATCGTTAACAAATTTGGTTTTGTTTCGAATTTGATTTCTGAATCTAAAATGGATAATAACTTTTTTAGTGAGATACAAATTTTGACTGATCCATTTAGATTTTGAATTTCTTTCAAGTTTGAAAATGAAAATCCTGTTTTGATAGTGATTTTGGTTGCTAAGTAAGAAACCAAATGAGCGACTAGGTCTCCCATTCCATTGGGAAAGGAAACGGTTCCATATGTTTTCTTTTTGTTTTTTTTGATCTCTTTAAAAATGGTACTGTTTCCTCTACCATCCCATTTTGAAAATATCGTTTCGGGTTGTAATTCCGACAATCGAGTGCCGTAAATTCCACCTAAAGCAGGTTCTATGATGTTTTTTGTCACTGAGGGGCCAAACATTTGATTTCCCCAGTTTTCAAAATTTAGATTGGGATCAAATTTTAGTTTTTTGAGAAAAATCGAATACAGTAATTTTGTGCCTGCTAGGATTGAGATTGGAAACTGGGATAATTTTTGATTGTTCCAAAAATACCTTCGTTTTGATGCTTTTTTAGGGAAAACAGGTGAAAGTCCAATGTCATCTAACATGGATTTGATATCATCGGTCAAAAGGATTCCATTTGCAGCAAGTTCTACCAAACCTTCTGGTTTGTTCAATGTTCCTATCACTCCACCTAATGTATCTTTTTCTTCATACAGTGTGACAGAATTTCCTTTTTTTACTTGGTGGTATGCCATAAAGAGTCCAGTAATCCCACCACCTAAAATATGAACGTTTTCTTTCATATTGCTTTTGAGAAAACGGGTCCTGCTGGTTTATTGGATTGGAGTTTTTCATCAAACGCCATCGCTATGATTCTTAAAAATGGTTTTCCTATTTCAGATACCTTGAGAGTTTCTTGGTTCCATAAAACCAATTTGTCTTTTTCCATTTCCGATAAAAAATCTTTCGTATGGATGAACAGATCAGTTGGTACTTTTACTTCCCAAGAAGTCATCAGTTCTAAAATTAAATGTTTTCGCAAACGATCAGAATTGGAAAGTTTATGGCCCCTTAGGATTGGTAAATGATCGTCCAAAAGAGATTTCCTATACTTCATTTCCAGTTTGATATTTTGGAAAAATAAATTTGGTGTTTCAGAAATTGCAGAGGAACCGAGTCCGAGCAAAACATCGGTTTTGGAGTCACTATATCCCATAAAGTTTCTATGCAATTGTTTGGAATGGAAAGCTTTCCATAATTTATCATGAGGAAGAGCAAAATGGTCCATACCAATTTCTCTGTATCCTTCTTTTTCTAGGAGTGATCTTCCCATCTCATATAACTCGCGTTTGAGAGTTGGGTCTGGTAAATCTGCTTCTGTAAATAAACGTTGGGATGCTTTGATCCATGGTACATGGGCATACGAGTAAAAAGCAATTCGATCAGGTTTCAGTTCTAATGTTTTTTCCATTGTGTATAACATGGAGTTTAGCGATTGTTTGGGTAATCCATAAATCAAATCAAAGTTTACTGAATTAAATCCAAGTGATCTTGCCTCTAAGGTGATATTTTCAGTTAGTTCAAAAGGTTGAGTTCGGTTTACCAATCGTTGTACTTCCGGATCAAAATCTTGTACTCCCAAACTGATTCGTTTGAAACCTAAATTGTGTAAGAGTTTGAGTTGGGAAATTCGTGTTCTTCTTGGGTCGACTTCAATGGAATATTGTGGGTCTTTTGAGGAAGGTAATTGGTTTAAGATCGATTCGATTGTCGATTGTAAGTTGTAATCGGAAAGGTAAGTGGGGCTACCTCCACCTAAATGAAGTTCACTAAGTTCTTTCCCTTTTAAAGAAGGTACATTTTGTAAATAGAGTTGAAGTTCCGTTTTGATTGCTTTGACATAAGGTTCTTCGACAGTATGGTTTTTTGTAATTGATGTATTACAACCACAAAATGTACATAAAGTTTCACAAAATGGAATGTGAAGGTACATCGCGAGCTTTGATTCTTTTGGGAAAAGATGTGTTTCCAATGATTCGATACACTCTTCCACTGAAGGTGAATCGGTCCAGTAAGGAACAGTGGGATAACTTGTGTATCTTGGAGCAGGTGTATCGTATTTTTGAAGTAAGTGTTTCATGAGTTAAACACCTTTCTTGTTGTTTCGATGAGAAGATGAACTGATTCTTCTGGCGTGAATTGTAATACACCATGACCAAGCCCCGCAACCCAACCAACACGCTCTTTTGGGTCCAACTCTTTGATTGGTAAAAGGTATTCTTGGATTTTTTGTTTGAGAGTTGATTGGTCTGCAAATAATAACTCTTGGTCAAAATTACCCTGAATGAAACCTTTGCCACCAAATTCTTGTAATATGGTTGGGATAGAAAACCGGTGATCCACTCCGAAACCAACTAAGTTTTGAATGGAATGGATTTGCCTTATTTGTGATTCTGTTGAATTTTTGGCATAATAACCAATCTGATTTGGGAAGGATTTTGTTAGTTCCGTAATGGGTTCAGTGACATACCTTCGGAAATTAAACGGATCTAACATTCCAGCTGCGGTATCAAACATCATGACGACTTCTGCACCACCTTGCAGTTGTAATTCGATATTTCGTCTTAAGAGTGGTACAAGAATCGAATAAAATTGATCTACAAACTCTTGGTTTGTTTTGATAAACGATAAATTTCCGTCATGTTTTCCTATGCTTGCATAGGTCATAAGGGTAAAAGGACCACCTACGAATCCTATTAGAGAAACATCTTTTGGTAACACTTCTCTCGTTCGGATCACTGCTTCTTTTTGGAAATAAAGTCCTTCGATCGCTTCATCAACGGGTTTTAGTTTTTTAAGATCACTTAATGAGGTAAGTGAGAAGGATAATTTAGGGCCAGGATCATAAGTAAGACCCATACCAAGTGCTTCTAATGGAAAAAGTAAATCTGAAAATAAGATACTAACATCAAATCCAAATTCTTTTACAGGACCTAACGCTACTTCTGCAGCTAATTCAGGTTGTTTGCATAGTTCCATAAAACTATAGGATTCTTTGAGTTTACGATAATGAGAATGGTATCTCCCTGCTTGGCGCATAAACCAAATCGGAGGAGTGTTTTGTGGAACTAATTGGATCGCATTTGCAAAACGTTCGTTGTGGTATTTGGTTGTGATCATGATTAGCCCTTTAATGCCTGTTTGATTTTTTCAAGTGTGAGATCGATGATATCTTTTGTATGTACAGTGGATAAAAATCCCACCTCATAACCGCTTGGTGCAAGATAAACACCTTGGTTTAATAGTTTGTGGAAAAAAGTTGCAAAATTGGATTTGTGAGAACTTGGAATATCGGCAATCGTTCTGATTGGTTTTTCTGTTTTCCCTTTTAACCAGAATAAACTTCCAAAGGTAACTGCTTCCCAATTGGGATCACCAGATTCTTTTAATAGATTTATGATTCCATCTGTGAATTGTTTGGTGGTAGTTTCAAGATTTGGGTAAGGATTTTCGTTCCAAGCTTTGGTAAGGGTTTTGAGCCCGGCTCGCATCCCTATTGGATTGGCAGACAATGTTCCTGCTTGGTAAACAGGCCCGCTTGGTGCCACAAGATCCATAAATTCTCGTTTCCCGGCATAAGCTCCCACTGGAAAACCTCCACCGATGATTTTTCCATAACAGACCAAATCAGGGACAATTCCTGTGATTCCAGCCATACCTTGGAAAGAAACTCGGAAACCAGAAATCACTTCATCAAATAGAAGTAATACGCCATACTTTGTGGTCAGTTCGCGGCATTTTTTTAGGAATTCAATTCTTTGTGGAAGTAAACCGTAATTTGCTGGCAATGGCTCAATCGCCAAACAAGCGATATTTGATCCTTCACGTTGGAATAATTCTTCAAGCTTAGTTTCGTCATCTAATGGGAGGACAAGTGTGTTTTGAATGATCTCAGGTCCAATTCCTTTGCTATCGCTGGAACTAAGGCCTGCAAGGCCCGAACCTGACTTCACTAAAAGTTGATCAAGGTGGCCATGGTAACAACCATCAAATTTCAGAATTTTGTTTCGTCCGGTTGCAGCTCTTGCCACTCGTAAGGCACTCATGACAGCTTCCGTACCCGAATTTACAAAACGTATTTTTTCAACCCAAGGAATTCTTTCTGTGATGAACTCTGCAAGTTCCAAGGAATAAGGTTCACAAGCACCAAAAGACCAGGCTTTCCTGACTGTATCTTCAACAACTTCTTGGATTTCCGGATGTCTATGTCCAAAGAGAAGTGGCCCAAAACTCAAACAATAGTCGATATAGTTTTTTCCTTCGACTGACTTAAGATAGGCGCCATTTGCTTCATTAAAAAATACGGGAGTTCCACCAACGGAAGAAAAAGATCTTACTGGGCTATGAACTCCACCAGGAACTACTTGTTTTGATCTTTCGAATAAAGATTCTGAATTCATGAATATAACCTTTTTGATATCCTTGCACCGTATGTGATTAAAAAAGAAGAACCTGCTCTCCGAAACACATCCCAAGTTTCTTTTAAACCATCTTCAAAATCTAAAAAACCTTCTTTGGCCAAGTATACTAAACTTGCATATTCACCACTCACTTGGTAGGCACCAGTGGGAAGCCCAGTTTTTTCTTTGATGGGACCAATTAAGTCGATAGCTGTCATCCCAGGTTTTACCATCAGTAAATCAGCACCTTCTTCTTTGTCACGAATGGAAGTATGAATGGCAGTATCTCTATCTCTAACGTCTAGTTGGTATCCACTACGATCACCAAACTGTGGTGAGGAGTCAGCTGCTCCTCGGAAGGGACCGTAAAAGTGACTTTTAAACTTCGTGGAATAACTCATAATGGGAACATGTGAATGGTTGTTTTCGTCTAGAATTTTTCGATGTGACAAAACACGCCCATCCATCATATCACTAGGAGCAATACCATCAGCACCAGAATCTGCGTAGATCAATGCAAGTTCAGACAATCGTTTTAACGTTAACTCTAAATTGATTGTACCTTTTGGATGAAAGTGACAACAATGACCTGTTGTTGTTACAGAACAAATGCATGTGTCTAACCACAAAAACATTTCTGGGAAAGTTTTTTTAATCAGACTAATATTTGATTGGTAAAAGTCCTTCGAGAAACTTGTGTCTGACTTTTCAGTGGGTACCATAAAAAGTAAAAATTGTGAAACCCCAGATTTTAAATCCGATTCAATTTGATTCAATATTGTTTTATTTGTATCGCGATACACATCAGGTAAACCTTTGATGGGTTCTTTTTCATTGATACCTTCTACTAAAAACAAAGGTTGGATCATTTTATTTACGTTAAGTGAACCTGATTCACTCAAATGGCGTAAGTATTGGTTGGAACGAAGTCGAAGGGTTTTTGTTTTCATTGTTTGATGTACTTCTCAGCCCAAGATTCAAAAGATAAGGAAACAAAAATTTTATTTTTGGAACCTTCTTCACCTAGCGCATGTTTAATTTTTCTGAATGTACTACCTGGACCAACAAAATGGATTACATTCAGTAGTTCAGGGAATCTTTTTGTAACGATGTCAAATTCAGATCCACTTCTCCAATATGCAGCTTTAATTTTGGATGTGTCAAAAGGGATCGGTATTTCTGGTGCTGAGACAAAGTAAGTTGGAATCACTGGATATACACTCGAATGTTTATCTGAATCCATATGGGTCAGTTTTACAAAATTTGGTTTTCTTCCTAAGATTGAATCAATTTCAGGAGGTTCACTTTCACCGAGTCCATCACATGTTCCATTCACCCAAAATCCACGAAGAGCAAGGTCTTTCCAAGTGGAAAGTCCAGCTGACCATAAAATCTGATTACTTGGATTCACTGATAAATCCAATGGAAACGCATAACCTCTGGATACAAATACGTCTACGTCTTTGGGAACACTATAAGTGAGGCGTTCTCTTTGTCTTGCCGCCATTTTTGCATGTGGTGGCCAAACTTCTTCTTTGGTAAAAGATAAGTGAGGACTATCCGATAGTTCCTTCGTATGTAGAATTTCTCCTTGTTCGGTGATTCCTCTAACGAATGTGACTTTGCCATAATCCCTTTTTAAAACTGTGACTCCAATTTTTTGGTGGCAACCTCCACCATACTTCGACAAAATATTTCTTTCTTCGTTTGCAGTAAGTTCGGTTTCAGGATCAACAATTTGTGATAACAATGTTTTTAGATGTTTGTCTTCTTTTCTAATTTCTGCACATAACGCACCTTGTGCGGGTGCACTAGGAAAAATAGAAGAAGGTAAAACCATAAACAAAGAATGATTTAATGTATCTCTAATGAGTTGTTTTACTTCTTTTAGTTCGGGTAATACATTTTCATGGTCTTGGAAATTTAGGATTCGATCTAATGCAGCTTTTGCTACTAATATACCACCAGACTCATGATCCAAATATTTGCGAAGTCGAGTTTGGATATTGCCTCGAACAGATTCAATGTTGATTTCAAAATTATTGATGGGTGTAGGGAAATAATTCTTCAGAAATTCTTTGATATGGTATTCACGTCTTGGAGAAGAAGTGAGAATTGTGATTTCATTTGGCAAATTAATCCATTTGGTTTTTTTGAATAATAATACATCACGTAAATCTTCACGACTTAAAATAGGAATCAGTGTCGTATCTTTTCTTTCTTTTAGATCCATATCTTTAAAAGAGTGGATCACAATGTCCAATTTGTGACTGAGTAAGTCTTCTTGAAGGTCTTTTGTAAAAATTCCTTGGCCAGCAAATTGCCAAAGTGGAGTTGTTAAATCCTTATCTCCAGATGATTCTCGAAATACAGTTTCGAAATTTAATTCTTTGTTTTTATCTTTTAAGGCTTGTTTAACAGTGTGGACTTGAATGCGAGAGAGTAGGGAGGACCTACCTCCTATTTTGATTGTTTCAGACAAGTAAATCTTCCCATCCATTCATAATATGAAGTTGTTCTTCCTCCCGTTCCCTTGTGAGTTCCGTGAGAAAGTATTGTAAATCCATTTTGACAGCTTGGATTTGTTCATCGGTTTCGTGTAAGTCATTTAGAATTTGTGAAAGCGGAATGTAGTGATCATAATTTTTGTTCTCATCTTTATTTTCTCTAAAATCTAAAATGATGGATGATGACCTGATCATCTCATCCCAGTTAAATGGCAAAAAACTTGAGGCAATGATGATCGCCTCATTGTTTGGTTTATAATCTTCCCAATGGTATGTGGTGATAGGGTAAAGTTCACTCAGTTCTTCGAGTCGGTTTTGGTTACGACCAATCAAACGAACTACTTTTTGTTTGGAAATAAGATATGGTAAAATCGAATCTACAAGTTTACCTGTTCCTAGGAGTGTGACTTCCTTGTGGTTGTGTAAATAGGACTCTGTCACACTTCCATAGGTTTGTCTGCCAATCCCTACAAGATACTTGGAACGAATTTGTTTGGTGTGTTCTAAAATTTGGTCTCTCAGTCGGAGGAGTGACGTTCCAAAATTGGAACCGTTAGTATTCTCTTCCCGGAATCGGTCCCGAAACTGTGCTTGGATTTCTGATTCTCCAAATAACTTGGACCTTAGACCGGAGACCACTTCGAGTAAAAATCGATAAGCATCATAACCGTGGTATACTTCCCAACCGTCAAAAAAACGCTCATTTCCTTCCATGGGAAAAATCCGATTGTCAGTGAAGACGAGTGTCCTTTGACAAGTTTTCCAAACCTCTAGATGAGAATCGTCTAAAGACTTAGAGATGGGATCAGTCGAATGGAGTAGAATCAGGTTTGACCACATAATTTTATTCTATCAAATACATCCTGGGTACTGTCACAAGATTGTCAGTTCCTAAAAAAAATAAATGTGATATTGATACTTAATCTCAATAAGAGAGGCAAACGATACAATGGAAAATCAAAATTGGAAAGAGGTTCTCACTCCACTACAGTACCAAGTGACCAGAGAGAAGGGCACCGAACGGCCGTTCACTGGCGAATACTATGCACACAAAGAAACAGGTACGTATTTATGTGTGTGTTGTGGAGAGGCATTGTTTTCTTCAGATTCAAAATATGATTCAGGAAGTGGTTGGCCGAGTTATTATGAGCCAGTGCGAAAAGAAGTGATCGCAACCGAAACTGACAAAACACATGGAATGGTTCGAACTGAAATCATGTGCCAAAATTGTGGAGCACATTTAGGACATGTTTTTCCGGATGGGCCAAAACCAACAGGCCTTCGTTATTGTGTAAATTCTGCTTCCTTAAAATTTCAAAAAAAAGAAACGGAATGAAAGTAACATTGAATTTCTTATTCTTGTAACCAAGATACTTCTTGGCAGGTTTCCCATTTCCTTGGACTCACTTCCTTTCCATTCCATTGTGCTAATGTATAGGAATCCGAACGGATTCCGACTCGTTTCACAATTTGATTGGCAAGGGAAGAATAATGAAGTGCCTCACAACTATGACCAAGTTTTGTTTCTAATTTTGCCATTTGGAAAAGTAAATGTGCGTTTCCTTCTGTGTCTTTCATCCCAATCGATTGTTTGAGTAAAATTGCTTTTTTCAGATCCTCTCTTGCAGATAAGAAGTCCCCTGATTCCATTTTTTTTGCCGACCGTTCTTCCAATTCAGCAATGACCATAGGGATGCGAGAGAGGCGAGTGTGACTTAAGATTTCTTCCACAGATTGGTCCAACTGAGGTTCTGCCCACAAACCAATGGAAATGATGAAAAAGAGAGCGAAATGATAAGACTTCATACGTTGGTTCCTTGCTGTTTTCAATTCATAGATCAATTTGCATAAATTGTGCCAAAGTTTTGAAATACTCCTCGACGCACTTCCGAAATCTAATTTCAATGAAAGGGACTCTGGCCGAGCGATCGCCTTTTTGTTTCCCTCTGGAAACAAAGGGGAGGAAAGTCCGGACACTAGGGGACAATCGGACCAAGTAATGCTTGGGCTTTTTCTTTTTAGCAATAGGAAGGAAGGGACGGAAAGTGCAACAGAAAGAATACCGCCTACCTCGGTAGGTAAGGGTGAAATGGTGGAGTAAGAGCCCACCGCTTTGTTTGTGAAAACAATGGCCGGTAAACCCTCCGATGTGCAATCTCAAGTAAACAACCGTTATGAGCCTGTCCCGCCAGGTTGTGGGTAGAGAGCATTAGATAAATGATCGCCTAAAACAGAATCCGGCTTACGGGCCAGAGTCACCTTTTTTCAATATACCCTGGATCACCTTTTCTTCATTAGGTGGATAAAATACACAAACCAAACTCCGAATTTTTAGTATCGTTTCTGCCAATAAAACTTTTGTCTCAGTTAGGTGCCAGTTTTCAAATCCAATCAAAATTCCACATGTTTCTTCCATCCCTGCAAACTCTTTGCAAGAATAATGACGCATTTGGTTTTCCATCAAAAATTGTTTTAATCCATTTTGGAGTAATGAATCTTCCGATGGATACAAAACTACAATTTCATCATTTTCGATTTCCAAAACTTTTTTTGCATACCCATAACACCAACGCATCTGATCGGTTAAGTCTTCATCATTTTTAATGAATTGGATGTCTGAAAAATTATCTAAAATGGGCGTTTCTGAAAAATCATCGAGTAAGGAATTGGCAAATGTAACTATTTCTGGTGAATTTCGTATATTCCTTTTGATGTCCCAAACATGGACAGGTAACGATTGTAAATAGTCCAATATAGGAGTGGATGTATATTTGAATCGTCTGGATACAAACAGGATCCAATCTTTTTCTTCCCAAAAGAATTTAGAAAGATATAAAAAAAGTTCCGATTGTTTCTCATCTGTAAGGATTTCTTCAATCCCATCCACAAGTAAGAGATCGATATGATTGTGATTGATTTCTTTGTAATGGGAAATGAGTTCTATATTGTTTTTTTCTGGGATATGACTCAGTTCTTCTTTCCAAATTTCATAGAGAGCTTTTGCTCCCTGCCATAAGAGAACTTTTTTCCCTTTCCTTGCATTTTGTAAGGCAAGTTCCCCACATAAGATGGATTTTCCAGATCCTGAACTACCAAAAACCAAGTTATGCGAATATTGATTGATTCCCTTCACAAGGGAAAATTGTTCTTCTGTGAAAAATAATAAGTTCTCTTCTTCTTTCTCTTTTTTGGAGCGAAAGGTTTGGAAAAAGTTTAGATTTTTTTTGATGATTTCATGGGCTTTGACAAGTACGGAATCAGGGAGTGGTTCTCTTCCATTTCGATAAAAAATGGATTCTAAAATTGTATTGAGACTTGTATCTTCTCCTACTTCCCTTCCGCCAAACACAAATAAGTTTTGGTCATTGGGGAGATGGAATTCCTTTCTTTCGTTTTTTAAAAAGAAGATCGCACTATCATAATATTCTTCTGGAAATAAATCGACAAGTTGGTTATGATTTTTGAAAAATTCTCGGATGATTTCTCTTTGTGTGGTTACTTGTTCGATTGGATTTTTATAAGACTTACCTACAACTGGTTCCCATTCCCTGCCTCTTACATTATAAAATTCCCATTCGCCTTTTTTTTGTCTCCACTTACCGTTTTTTAATTCGATCGTGATCACTCCATATGGTGATACAACTAGGAAGTCTATCTCACGCATGGGAACATCAGGAGTGATTAAAGTAAGAGAATAATAAATATTACAAGGGAATTGAATTTCGTTCGAAAAACGATGGTAATAATAGGATTCGAGAGAAATGTCTCTCGTTTTTCCATGAAACTGTTTCGGATAAATCATTTTTTAGTTCTGTAATCTTTGTATTATCTGTTCTAATGACGATATGAAACGGATACCACGAACCTTGTTATTCTGCCTATTGTTTTGTGCCTGCGCTGGAGGGAATATCAAAATAAAGATTAAACCCGACCTTTCAGGGGATCTTGTCATTTACCAAAAAAAAATCACAAAGAAACAAAAGGGGAGTTTTTTAGGTTCTGGACTTACTGATACGGGAGAGGTCACGATCACTCTCAAAGAGAGGTCTTATCAGTTTGGGAACTATACCCAAATGTTACCTCCTGGATTTCGTTTTGTTACGTTTGTGGAAGACCAAGTACCAGAGATCCAACTTGGCATCGATACAAGTCAAAACTCACCACTACTTTCTGCTCTTGAAATCGTTCGAGAAGACATCAATTCGATTTTATCAGAAGCCAAGTTAAGAGATGATTTACTTCGTTTTAATACCCTCGTGGAATTCATTCAATTTGAAGTACACTTCCCATTTCCCATCAAAAAAGTTAAATTTTTAGATCCTAGAACTGCAGGCGAATGGACCGTACGCCTGGATAGCAGTGATAAAATGATTGTAAACATTCCCTTACATTCTGTTTGGGCAGGCGAACACGCGTTAACAATAGTTCAAATTTATCCAGAATGAGTTTTATGGTTTGTGGAAGTATTCGGAATTTAATTTTTGGATGATTTCTTTTAAGACCTTTCTGCGTTGGTCTTTGTCTGGCAAAATTTCTTTGAGATTCCGCCTCATGGCAAAAATAGTTTCTAATAACTCATGGTCTTCCTCTGGGATGGTTTCCTCAAATAGTTTACGCAAACTGGAAGAAACACCAGCAAACATTCCGTCGGTGGAAATCGCAAATTGAATTGGTCCAATTTGGATTGTGGACGAAGAATAAAAATCACAGTTTTTAGGATCATCCACTGAATTCACCCATATACCTTTCTCTTTGGCGATAGTTCTGAATTTTTTGTTTGTGTTCGGATCACTAGTTGCTAAAAAAATAATTTCCCTATCGTTTAAATCTCTTTCAGTGACGGCTCTTGTTTCTGTTTTGATAGTAGGGTATTTTTGTAAAAAAACTTTTACTTCATCCATGTAATCCAAAGAGATGATATGGATATTGGCACCAGTATGTTCGAGTCCTAATAATTTTTCGAGGCAAGCATTTCCACCACCTACGATTAAAATATTCCTACCTTCTAAGTTGAGAAAGATTGGGTATTTTTTTACACTCATTCCATTGGTTCCGAAAAAAAAGGAAGAAAAGAAATACTCTCCAACTTCTTATTTTCACCTAACAAAAGTGGACGAACAACTTCACCAACGTATAAAATACCCGGTCCATTTGTTTGTTTTTCCAAACCTTGCGTTTGGGTTTTGTCAAGAGTGGAAACGGTATAGGTGGCACGAGGACTACCTGCATTTTCCAAAAGTACTATGGGTGTCGATGGACTTACCCCTTTTCGGATGAGTCGTTCAGCTAACTCTTTTGTTTTCTGGCTACCCATTAAGATGACAATGGTGCCTGGAAAATTTTCCATTCCCATCCAACTCCGTTCTTCTTCTAAAATGGTGTGTCCATCAAGGATGATGATTTGGCGTGATAATCCTCTCACCGTTAGTGAGATTCCAAGGTCGGATGCTCCCGTTGTCACTGAACTCACTCCTGGGATCACTTCATATGGGATTCCATTTGTTTCCAGTGTTTGGATTTCTTCGGATAACCTTCCAAAGATGGAAGCATCTCCCCCTTTCAGGCGGACCACTCGTTTGCCTTGGTGTGCATAATGAACAAGAAGGGAATTGATTTCATCCTGGGTGCGGTAGTGTTCTTTGGCACGTTTGCCTACGTAGAGGATTTGGGCACACTCAGGGAAAATCTCTAAAAAACTTGGATCGAGGAGGGCATCATAAAGGATTACATCAGCGGATTCGATCCGAGATTTCCCACGAAGGGTTAGGAGGTCAATGGGGCCTGGACCACCACTCACAAAACTCACGAAACCTTGTTCTGTCTTATTGGAGGACATATCTGCTATACCTTGCAATCTTGCTAGAAAACGTCAAGTGATTGGCTAATTATTTCTACAAAATCTCCATTTTTTTGGTTTACTCGTCTCTAACCTTAGGAAAAGATTCAATTTATAAGACTTTTTGGATGTTTTACTGGAATCCAACACAAGCATAGGTTTTTATGTTATCCGATGAGAAACGCAATCGATTTTTACAGTTATTAAAAGAATCCACAAAGGATGAATGGGTCTGGATGTCAGGGTATCTGTCGGCACTGACCCAGGCAAGCATTGGGGGAAGTGTGGATGTTTCCCTAACACCACCTGTTAGTATCTCGTCCAATGATCCTTCTCATGGAAATTTAAAAGCCGCCCCCATCCAATGTAGTGTTGTGTATGGAACAGAAACAGGGAATTCTAAAAAACTGGGAACGGAACTTGTTAAAAAATTAAAAGAACTAGGTGTCCAAGCCAAGTTAAAAAGTACAGACACTTACAAAGCAAAAGACCTGAAAGAGGAAGAATATTTATTTGTAATTGTTTCCACTCATGGAGATGGAGAACCACCTCAAGCTGCAAAACCTTTTATCCAGATACTCACAGATGCAAAAGACAATTTGTCGAAAGTAAAGTTCGCAGTACTTGGGTTAGGTGACACTAGTTATCCACTTTTTTGCCAAACAGGAATCGATGTGGATTCTATGTTAGCAAAATTAGGTGCTGAACGAATTCATGATTTAGGGAAATGTGATGTAGATTTTGAATTGGTTGCAAAACCTTGGATATCAGAACTCATCACAAAACTCAATACAATTTCGAAAACTGCAACAACTCAAGTTTCAAAACAACCTCAAGCTGCAACTCCAAAGGTAAACACTGGTGGCAAAGTTGTGTATGAGGGAACTGTTCTCACAAACTTAGTGTTAAACGACATTGGAGCTTCAAAATCAACTAGACATATTGAAATTAAATCATCAGTTCCGATCGATTATTTGCCTGGGGACAGTGCTGGGTTTTTGGCTTATAACCGTGAAGAAGAAGTGGATCGAGTCCTCGGATTATTACAAACAGACAAAGAAACAAGAGTCACTTATAAAGGTGAAACTTGGATGTTGTATGATTTACTTCGCAAAAAAGTATCCATTCGATTTTTACCGGACCGAGTGTTACAAAAATATGCCACAATTTCCAAAAAGGAAATTCCATCTGGTAAATTGGATTTAGATGTATTATTAACACTTTATCCTTCTGATACAAAATTAGAAGTCCAGACCTTGGTTGATATTTTAGAACCGATTGTCCCTAGGTATTATTCCATTGCATCAAGTCCTTCTGCCCATGGGGAAGAGGAAGTCCACCTAACGGTAGCAGAAGTGGAAATTGAAACCTTTACGGGTATCAAATCTGGTTTTTGTTCTGGTTTTTTAGCATCTTTAAAAGAAGGGGATACAGTTCCTTTTTTTATCCAAAGAAACAATTCTTTCCGATTGCCAAATCCTGATACAGACATCATCATGATTGGACCGGGAACAGGGATTGCACCTTTTCGCAGTTTTTTGTTTGAAAGGGAACAATCAGCAGGGAATGGAAAAAATTGGTTATTCTTTGGTGAAAGAAACTTTGTTTCGGATTTTTATTACCAAACGGAACTCTTGGAACTTATGGACACAGGTGTATTGCATAAATTGAATACAGCTTTTTCACGAGATACCAAACAAAAAGTATATGTCCAAGACCGAATGGGTGAAAATGCACAGGAATTACTCAAGTGGATTGAGAATGGTGCCATCATTTATCTCTGTGGATCCAAAGATCCTATGAGTAAAGATGTAGATAGAAAATTAATTGAAATTTTATCGGAAAGAACTTTTGACACTGGTAAAGAAGCCTCCGATTATTTAAAAGAACTAGAAGAATCTGGGCGTTACATCAAGGACGTTTACTGAGGAACTCATGGCAGAATCAAAAAAAGAAACACACGCAGAAAAAGTAAAACGAGTGAGCCGTGGTCTCCGAGGCACACTTGGTGAAAGTTTGAAAGACGAACATACTGGTTCTTTACGTTCCGATGATCAATTATTATTAAAATTTCATGGTATGTACCAACAGGATGATCGAGATAGAAGGGACGAACGAGCGTTAAAGAAACTAGAACGTTTGTATTCTTTTATGATCCGATTGCGAATTCCTGGTGGTATGATAGGTCCTGTACATTGGGAAGCACTTCATAATGTTGCTGGAGAAAATTCCACAGGAACCATCAAAATTACAACGAGACAAACTGTCCAATTACATGGAATTTTAAAATCCAAAATCAAACCAACGATCAAAGCATTTGATTCAGTATTTTTGGATTCAATTGCAGCTTGTGGTGACGTAAACCGTAATGTCACCTGTACATCCAATCCTGCTGCAAGTCCACTCCACAAAGAAGTTTTTGGTTATGCTGGTGAAATTAGTCGTTCCTTATTACCCAAAACGAGAGCCTATTATGAAATTTGGTTGGATGAAAATCTTTTAGCTGAAAAGGAAGAACCCGAAGATCCTTTGTACAAAGATGTTTATCTTCCTCGTAAATTCAAAATTGCAATTGCAATCCCACCATATAATGATGTGGATCTTTTTACCAATGACATAGGACTCATTGCAATCATTGAAAACGGACAATTATTAGGATTTAATGTTGCTGTTGGTGGAGGACTCGGAGCCACTCATGGTAACCCAGATACATACCCAAGAGTCGGAACTGTGTTTGGATTTATTCCCAAAAAAGACATTCTAAAAGTTGTATATGAAATTGTCACAGTCCAAAGAGACTTTGGAAACAGAGAAGATCGTAAACTTTCTCGATTGAAATACACCTTAGACAGGTTAGGTGTAGAATTCTATAAACGTGAAGTGGAAAAACGCGCAGGTATTAGTTTTGAACCTACAAAGGATTTTCAATTCACACAAAGATCTGATGATTTTGGTTGGAAACAAGATGCAGCAGGCAACTGGCACTACACAGTATTTGTGGAAAATGGCCGAGTTTGTGATGAACATGGATATAATCTCAAAACGGCACTTCTTGAAGTTTCCAAAACAAGACGTGCAACTTTTCGTTTTACTTGTAACCAAAACCTAATTCTATCAGATATCTTTCCGAAAGACAAAGACTTAATTGAATCCATTTTGGTGAAGTTTGGTGTTCATAGAAAAACAACAGAAGTTTCTCCTATCAGAAAAAATTCCATTGCTTGTGTGGCTTTAAACACTTGTTCCTTGGCACTTGCTGAGGCCCAGAGATACCTTCCCAGTTTAATTGATAAAATGGAACCATTGCTCTCCAAACATGGACTTTCGGAAGAACCAATTTCAATCCGAATGACGGGTTGCCCCAATGGTTGTGCAAGACCTTATATCTCTGAGATAGGACTTGTTGGGACATCGTATGGTAAATACAATCTGCATTTAGGTGCTGATGCCGAAGGTTATAGGCTCAATCAAAAATACAAAGAAGATTTAGATGAATCGGCAATCTTGCAAGAATTAGATGGCTTATTTGGTAGATTTTCCAAAGAACGAAATGCTAAAGAATCCTTTGGAGATTATATCAACAGAATTGGGATTTTGAAAAAAGCCTAGAATTTCTAAATAGAAATTAGGCACCTGTTTTCAGGTGCCATTGGTTAAAAATCATAAAACTACATTCTTTTCAATCCGCCCAACCCACAAGAATTCTTCTAGGACCTGAATAAGGTAGTCTTCCATGTGAGACCGAATAATTATCTATGAAAAGAACATCTCCTGTTTGCCAAGGAATCGCCACCATGTGTTTCCAAAATACATTTGATATGGATTTCATTTCTTTAGGTGAAATCTCTTCTCCATTCCCATAGGTGACGTGCACATCATGTGAGTTTGGACCTAAGAGTCTTTTGAAGTTTGTAATGATTGTGAGTAAAACCGCAACACCAAATGAACGAAGGGTTATTTGTTTTTTGAAAATTTTCCAAGTTTCACTGACACCAGCTTGGTAATGAAATGTTTGCGTATGGTTATGCCAAGCAATTGTACCTGCGATAGGATGTGTTCGAAATCCAGATTGGTGGTTTGTGATCGTTAGAGAATCTTCACCATACCAATCTAATTGGAAACGATTTTCTTTTGCAATTTGATTCACCTCATCCAAGTTTGTGGTTCCAAACATTTCATCCCAACGTTTGGTTTTCCATACAGAAAATCGTTTTTGCGAGGATGGGCCATCGTATCTTCTTCGGTATTTGATTCCATATCGTTCGATTTTTTCTTTTATTTTGGGATCGATGTTTTGGTAGACCAACCTAAGGTCAGTTAGAGGAGTTTCTCCCCCGTAGTCAGATGCTTTTTCTGCATAAAAAAATAATAATTTGGGAGGGTTGTCAAGAAAACTCATCTCTGCATGTTGCATGATTGGGTAATGCGGTGGGAGTTCACTAGCTGTGAACACATGTTTTAATACTTCATCCCGAGGGGAAGTACCCAGGTAAAACTCACCTAACTGTTTTTCGTTTGTAGCATAAAGAATGGATTGGAAGTCTGAAGCTTCGTGAACAGGAAATCCACGAAAGAGAATTGCCCCATAGGTTTTTAAATCGTCTCGCCATTCCGACTCATGGTTTTGAAACCAATTGGTTAACGCATCCAAAGTTCGTTCTTCCGCTGGCTCATAGACAATGGGGAGTTTGGTTTCTCCCGCAAAGGATTTCCGGATCCATTCTTTTGTGACAGTATTGGTTAGGCTCATGATACCGTCAGAATAACTTATGGAGCCGTGTTATTTCAATCAAAAAATCCGTTATATTGGATAAAAATCTACAATAGCATCCCTGCAGCCACAGTTTGGTTGGTTCCTTCGTCAACGAGGACAAAACTTCCAGTGCCTCTGATTTTGGAATAAGGATCATAAGCGACGGGTTTTGCCGTCCTGATAGTCACTTTTCCTATTTCATTCAGACCGAGATTTGGTTGTTCTTTTTTTTCGTGAGTGCTTGTTTCCACTCTGTATTCCAAAGAACGAATAGAAACTTTTACTGCATTCGTCGTTTGGCGTAAAAGGTATTTGGAACCAGGGGTCATCACCTTTTGGTCCATCCAACAAATATGTGCTTCTAGATCTTGAGAGACAACTGGTTCTTTCCCTGTCACAACGAGCATATCACCACGGCTCACATCAATCTCGTCTACTAAACGAATGGTCACAGACATTGGCGCATACGCAGTGGTGAGAGGTCCGTCAAATGTATCGATGGCTTTGATTTTCGAAGTGAGTCCACTTGGTAATACTGTGATAGAATCTCCCACCGTAAAATGACCACTTCTGATTTGGCCCGCATAACCTCTGTAATCATGGTATTCGGTTGTTTGTGGGCGAATCACGTTTTGTACGGGAAATCTTGGAGCAGGGGATTCCTCTTCCGTATGGATTTCAATTTCTTCCAAAAAGTGGAGTAAAGATTTTCCTTTCCACCAAGGCATAGATGCGGAAGGTTCCACAACGTTATCTCCATTTAATGCAGAGATCGGTAAAAAGTGAATGGATTTTAAGTTTAAGTCTTTGGCAAATTCCAAATATTGTTTTTGGATATTTAAGAATACTTCTTCTGAAAATTCTACCAAATCCATTTTGTTCACACATACAACTACATAAGGAAGTCTTAATAATGACACAATATAGGAATGCCTGAAGGTTTGTTCGATCACACCTTTTCTTGCATCAATGAGGATGATGGCAAGGTCAGAATTCGAAGCGCCTGTCACCATGTTACGAGTGTATTGGACATGGCCTGGTGCATCAGCGATGATGAATTTACGTTTGGGAGTGGAAAAGTATTTATAAGCAATATCAATCGTAATCCCTTGTTCTCTTTCCGCTTTGAGTCCATCAGTGAGAAGGGCTAAGTTAATTTGTCCATTCACTTGTCCTGCACGTTCAATCGCTTCTAGTTGGTCTTGGAAAATGGATTTACTATCGTATAACAAACGTCCGATGAGAGTTGATTTCCCATCGTCCACACTACCAGCAGTGATAAACCTTAATATATCCATTAAAAATACCCACCTTTTTTTCTTTCTTCCATAGCGGCTTCCGAACGTTTGTCATCCAAACGGGAGCCTCTTTCTGTGGTGCGTGAAATTTGAATTTCACGGATGATATCATCCACTGAATTAGCTTCTGATTCCACAGCTGCTGTACAAGTCATATCGCCGACAGTCCGAAATCGAACTGTTCTTGTTTCTACTTTATCGGTTCCATCTAAACTGATAAATTTGGAAACAGGGAATACCAGTTCCTCTCTCCATACAATTTCCCTTTGGTGAGAAAAATACAAAGAAGGAAGTTCTATCTTTTCTTTTCGGATGTATTCCCAAACATCAAGTTCTGTCCAGTTACTGATGGGAAAAACACGTACGTTTTCTCCCACATGGATTTTTCCATTATAGATATTCCAAAGTTCTGGTCGTTGGAGTTTTGGGTCCCAAGATCCAAATTCATCTCGAACAGAAAAAATTCGTTCCTTCGCTCTTGCTTTTTCTTCATCACGACGGGCGCCACCAATACAAGCATCAAATTTAAATTCAGCAATGGTATCGAGTAGTGTCACGGCTTGGATTGCATTACGACTTGGGAATTTTCCTTTTTCTTCGACAGCTTTTCCTTGGTCGATGGAATCTTGCACATAACGAACAATTAATTTTTCTCCAATTCGTTCTGTGAGTGCATCACGGAATTGTAACGCCTCATCAAAGTTATGCCCCGTATCGATGTGAACGAGTGGAAAAGGAAACTTACCTGGACGAAATGCTTTGAGTGCAAGGTGAACCAAACAAATGGAATCTTTTCCTCCCGAAAATAATAAAGCAGGTCTTTCAAATTGTGCTGCCACTTCCCGTAAGATATAAATGGCTTCTGACTCTAACTGGTCTAGGTGTGATAGTCGATGGGTACTTGTCATAGTCTATTATCCTTTTTTTGGTGTGAGTTTTCCATCTACCCAATGCAAACCACATTCCTTTTTTGATTCTTGTTCCCACCACCAACGTCCAGCTCGAAAGTCTTCTCCTGGTTCGATGGCACGTGTACAAGGGGCACAACCTATACTTGGAAAACCTTTGTCATGTAACACATTATAAGGTACATTCTGTTCGCGAATGTATTTCCAAGTCTCTTCAAAACTCCAATGGAGGAGTGGTTGGTATTTGATTAAATTTCTACTTGGATCGGATTCAAATAAAGACATCTCCGTCCGGAATCCAGACTGGTCTTTACGTAAACCGGTGACCCAAATCTCCATTCCATTTAAAATCGAATCCAAGGGAACGAGTTTTCGGATCCGACAACATTCCTTTCGTAATTCTTGAGAGTCATAAAATGCATTGGGTCCGTTTTGGTTCAAAAAGGATTCAATCTCTTTTGTATTCGGATAAAAAGTTTCGATTTTTGCCCCATAACGAATGTTTGTTTTTTGCCAAACATCATAGGTTTCTTGGAATAACCTACCAGTATCCAAAGTGGCAATGCGAATAGGGATTTGTTCTGAGAGGATGGCATGGGTGATGGCTTGGTCTTCCAGACCAAAACTCGTGGTGAACACCACTTTGCCAGGGAATGTAGACGAAAGTCGTTTTAATCCCTCTGCGAGCGATAGGTTGGCATAAGATTCTGTCAAAACTTCCAAATTTCCCATATTTATCCCGTCCTACCATCCAATGTTTTGTATATTGGACGATTTGTAAAGTATATTAGCGGAAATTATTAGATAGAGAAGTCCTCTACATAGACTTTTGCCTTTTTGATGCGCAGGTAAACAGTCTCTCCCGGTAGTAAATTGAGGTATTTATAGGTTTCTTGTTCGAGGACTGATTCGATGAGAGTGCCTGTATCCACCCGTTTTAATTCCACTCGGACATTTCGACCCGTAGAATGGATGTATTGGATTTCAGCTGCGATCCCTTGTTCTTTTTCCCTAACGATTTCCACGTCATAAGGGCGTACATAAGCAACCGCATCCGATTCTTTGATATTTTCATGTTCAGAAGAATCAAGTGCGATGTTTCCAATTTTCGTTTTTCCTTCTTCGATTCGACCATGGAAAAGATTCACATCTCCTAAGAAGTGGAAAACAAAAGGTGATTTTGGTTTGTTATAAACTTCGTCTGGACTTCCCACCTGTTCGAGTTGCCCTTGGTTTAAAATCACAATCCGATCACTCACCTCGAGTGCTTCTTCTTGGTCATGGGTGACAAACACACTTGTGATATGGATTTCATCGTGGAGCCTACGCAACCAATTGCGAAGTTCCTTTCTTACCTTTGCATCCAGTGCTCCAAACGGTTCATCAAGTAATAAAAATTTAGGTTCGATTGCAAGCGCACGAGCAAGAGCCACACGTTGCCTTTGCCCACCAGATAGTTCATGTGGATACCGATTGTGAAATTTTTCAAGTTGGATGAGAGTCAGGAGGTTTGAAACTTTCTCTTGGATTTCTGGTTTGGTAGGCCTTGTGGATTTTGGTCTTACTTCCAAACCAAACGCAATGTTTTCTGCAATGGTCATATGGCGAAACAGTGCATAGTGTTGGAACACAAATCCGACTTCACCATTTTGGATTTTGGAAGAAGACTGTCCTTCGCCTACAAAACGCACAGAACCAGAACTTGCTTCTTCAAGCCCTGCAATGATACGGAGTAAGGTAGTTTTTCCTGAACCCGAAGGACCGAGTAGAGCCACAAGTTCACCATCGGGAATGGTTAGGTTTACATCTTTTAAAGCAGTAAACGAACCAAAGGTTTTTTGTACATTTTGTATTTCGATTGGCATATTAAGATCTCTCGGTACGTTTTTCCAATATCAATTTGAAGATGAGTGTGAGGAGTGATAAAAACACAAGTAAGGTGGCGCAAGCAAAGGCACCTACGGAATCAAATTCATTGTATAACATTTCAATGTATAATGGCAGAGTTGTGGTTTTACCTCGGATGTGTCCACTGAGAACGGAAACCGCTCCAAATTCTCCCATAGCCCTTGCATTACATAGAATGATCCCGTATAACAAACCCCATTTGATGTTGGGAAGGATGATTCTGAGAAACAACTGACTAAAACTGGCACCAAGTAACATCCCTGCTTCTTCCTCTTCACGGCCTTGGCTTTGCATAAGGGGAATGAGTTCCCTTGCAACAAAAGGAAATGTAATAAAGACTGTTGCGAGGATGAGTCCAGGAGTATTAAAAACAATTTTAATTTGATGTTCTGCTAAGAATTCACCAAAGGTTCCTTGCCTTCCGAATAACAAAAGAAAGATGAGACCAGATACAACTGGTGAAACTGCAAAAGGTGAGTCAATGATCGTGATGAGAAGATTTTTCCCAGGAAAGGAAAACCTAGTGATCGCAAAAGCAGCCGTAACTCCAAAGAATGTATTTAAAATTACAGATACAATGGATACTTTAACAGTTAGACCAATTGCAAATAGAGCATATTCACTTGTGATTGATGAATAGTATTTTTCCCAACCTTCCGAAAATGCTTCTGTAAACACTGTATAAATAGGTAAAAGCAATAGGATGCCAAACAATGTATAGGCGAGTAAAACAAGAAAAATGGGCAAAAGTTTCGATTTCATGTGAGTTTTTTTGACGCCCGCTCTTGGAAAAAATTAATGAGAAACATAAATAAAAATGAAGTGAGTAACATCACAAGTGCGATCGATGTTGCTTTTTCGTATTCGTATTGTTCCAATTTGGTGACGATGAGTAGGGGAAGGATTTCTGTTTTTCCAGGTAAGTTTCCAGAAATGAATACTACCGACCCATACTCTCCGATACTCCTTGCAAATGCCATCCCGGTTCCAGCAAGTAGGGAAGGCCAAAGTTCGGGTAATAAAACTTTTCTAAATGTTTGGAACGGAGTCGCTCCAAGGCACCTTGCACTTTCTTCTAGTTCTTTAGGAAGTTCTTCAATGACAGGTTGTACTGTTCGTACGACAAAAGGAAATCCAATGAATACAAGTGCAATGACAATACCAATGGGTGTATAAGCAATTTTGATTCCCCATTTGTCAAAAAAAGAACCAATAATTCCAGTTTGAGAGTAAATCGTAGTCAGGGCAATCCCTGCCACAGCGGTGGGCAAAGTGAACGGTAAATCAATTAACGTATCAAAAAACTTTTTGAATGGAAATTGGTATCGAACGAGTACCCAAGCGAATAAAAATCCAATGAAAAGATTGAGAACTGCGGATATGAGACCTACACTAAAACTTAAAAAGAGCGCAGATCGAATGCGCTCTTCTGTAAACACTTCTAAAATCCCTGTGAATCCAATCCCCAGGGAATGATAAAAAAGTCCAAATAATGGAATGATCACAACGGCGGACGAATAAAAGACTGTGAATCCTAAACTGATCCCAAAGTGGATTTTTTTGTACGGCCGTGTTTCAATTTGCATATATTATTTGTTTTTGTAGATGGCATCAAAGACACCTCCATCTGCAAAATGTTTTTTCTGTGCAGTGTCCCAAGTTTCCCCTAAATCGGATAGAGAAAATAATTTGAGATTTGGAAATTCTTTCGCAGAGGATTTGCTTACTTTCGGGTCAATGGGTCTAAAAAAGTGTTTTGCAATGATGGTTTGGCCTTCTTTGGTAAAAAGAAATTCCAAATAGGCCGTTGCCTTTTCTAAATTTCCTTTTTCTGTCGCAGTTTTGGTTACAACGGCAACAGGGGTTTCTGCTCGAATTGATTCAGATGGATAGATCACTTCTAAACTATTTTTACCAGAACGTTTTTCTTCATCTAACGCTAGTTTTGCTTCATTTTCCCACGTAATGAGAACATCACCGATCCCACGATTCACAAAGGTAGTGGTGGATCCGCGAGCACCTGTATCTAGTACAGATGTATTTTGGAATAATGCTTTCACAAAGTCAGTTGCTTTTTCATCAGACTTATACTTTCGTTTTGCATAACCATAAGCGGCAAGGTAATTCCATCTAGCACCTCCACTCGTTTTTGGGTTCGGGGTGATGACAGAGATTCCTGGTTTTACAATATCATCCCAATCTTTGATTTTTTTGGGATTTGATTTCCGTACGAGGAAGATGATGGTTGAGTAATATGGTGTACTTTTGTTGGGTAGTTTGGATTGCCAATTTGCATCAATTAACTTTGATTTGCTGGCAATGCTATCAATATCATAAGAAAGTGCTAAACTGACTACGTCTGCTTCGAGTCCGTCAATCACTGCTCGTGCTTGTTTTCCCGATCCACCGTGGGATTGTTGGATTGAGAACTCTTCACCTTTTTTTTCCTTCCAGGATTTTAAGAAGGATTTGTTGATATCTTCATAGAGTTCCCTTGTTGGATCGAAGGATACGTGTAGAAACGTTGATTCTGCGAATAGGGAAGTGGCGAGCCCAATTCCCATTACAACAGTCAATATGGCAGAAAAACTTGGTTTAAATTGGAGGAATTGGAGTATTTTTTTCATTTTCTCGTCCTTTTGGTTAATAAAACAAACTAATCCTCCAATTTAGTGAATTTTTGTCAATGGAAAATCCAACTCTTTTTTGGGGTCATCCTGGTTTCCTGACATAAACCTAGAAAGGAAGAAGATAATTCTCTCAAGGAAATCTGGGGAAGTTCGATCCTTAAGGGAGAAGGCACCCCAATGAATGTAAATGTTGATAAACAAAACCTAATTCCCTTCCCTCAAGTTGAATTGAGACCAGGCAAAAGGGACGGTGCCGATAACAACTATTTTGCGGTAAAAGAAAGTTTTGGTGAAATTTTAGAAAGGGAATTCCAAATCCATTCTGAAAAACCAAACTCTCCATCCGAATGGAAACCACTCCAAGCAGATAAAAATCAATCTGATGCCGCATCAGATGTTGTTTCAAAAATGGAATCAAACCAACAATCCAATTCAAATGTGATTCCATCAAATTCTGTGAATGAAAATAATACGTCGCAGAAAACAAACGAAGATTCGAAAGAAGAAATTTCGGAAGAAGAGGATCTCGACCGAGATGCACTCGAATACAGCATTGGAATTTTATCCAACCAACATCTATTCGATCAAAAATTTCTCCCTGCCAATGAAGGGAATGAATCATTACAAAAAGAAAAAGCAGTAGCCCTCTCTATGCAAAAGTCTGCAGAAAAAAATGCATCCTATGCAACAAAGGAAGCAAAAACATTTTTAGATGAAACTAAAAAACTAGCAGAAAGTCTTTTGCAAAAAGACTTCGTCAGTTCAAAACAAATTTTTTCCCATCATAAACAAGATCAGTTAGATTCGATTCCTACCAATTTAGTGATGTTTCCTGGTTCTCAGAAAAAAATACAAACGGATAAAGTTGTAAACGAACCAAAACACAACCCAAACGTAATTTCTCAAAAAAAAGAATCTGAGCAGGTTGGGTTAAATCTTGTTACCTCTTTTCTCCCAAGAGAAAAAGGAAGCCGTGGACTTGAGAATGAAAGTCCCTCCGAAACTTCCCTTCGCAAACTAGATCCAAAAGGCAAAAGTCCGAAACAGAATAAATCAGAAACTGTTTTGTCTGAATCAAACATAGAGAAAGAAAATTCCAATCTTTCCATTACATCTGATAAAATGGTACGAAGTTTAGGATTTAAAGAAAAAGAATTCCAAAAACTAAATGAAAACAAAAACCAAGTTCAAAATGAAAAAATAAAAACAGATTCATCTTTTGTAAACCAAGTCCAAACGATTTTTTCTTCCAAAATGGGAGAGGAAAATGGAAAATCTTCAGAAGATAAAAGTAACAAACAAGGATTTAACCTTCATTCGGTGGAAAATAAACTTCACTCCAAAACAGAAGATGTTAAAAATTTAGAACGAAATCAAAAACCGAAAGAAACCAACTTAAAACAAAATTTGGATGAGCTCATCAAACAAGCGAAGTTTGACATCGTTCAAAATGGAAAGTCCAGTGCTGAAATCATTATGAATCCAAAAGAGTATGGTCGTTTGACTCTGAAGGTGACTGTGGATGGAGAAAAAGTAGAGGGTCGAATTTTAGTCGAATCAGAAGAGTTACAAAAATCCCTACAAAACGAAATCCAATCAATTAAAGAAAATTTAAAAGAGTCTGGTCTCGACTTACAAGCGCTCATCATTGATTTATGGGATGATGGAAACCAATTTGCAGAGAGACAAAACCAAAACGAACTCTACCAAACACTCATGGAAACTGCAAAAAACCGCGGGAATATTGAGAAATTGGAAAAAGAAAATGGAGTTGGTTTAGATGATATCTCTTTACCACCAGATTCCAAAGTATTAGAATTTTTTGCTTAAATTTACGAAATAAAAAAAGATCGAGGACTATATGCCAGACGGAATGCAAGATATCTCTACACAAAATTCTGCAAGAACCAAATACTTTGAAGGTGATAGAAGTTTTAATATCCGCAAACATTTGGACCAGCTGGAAAAAGAAGAGACAAGTGGTTTAAAAGGAATTGAAATCCGAGAAAAACAAAAAGAGTTAGGAAAAGACGATTTCCTAAAACTACTTTTGACACAATTGTCTCACCAAGATCCAACAAATCCAGTGCAAGACAAAGACTTCATTGCACAAATGGCTCAATTTTCTTCACTCGAACAGATGAAAAATATTTCATCTGGGATTGCTCGGATGGAATCTAAGCAAAGTTATTCGGTCGTAGGAAAAATTGTATCAGGGCCAGATTTAGTGACCGGTGAAGATGTCACAGGTGTTGCAGGTGCAATTTTGTTCGATAACGAAGGAAAAACTTATGTTCGTGTGAACGGTCGTATGCTCGATGTTTCAAAAATCAATTTAATCTCTGATCCAGAGTTATTAAAATCAGAAACTCAGTTCCAACAACAACGTCCGACAAACATTCCAAACAATACGTTAAAAAAACAAGAAGCTTATCAGGATTAATTGAAAAAGGTCGATAAAAAAAGAGAGGATAGAACGTTATGATGAGATCACTTTATTCCGGTGTTTCCGGATTGAAAAACCACCAAGTTAGAATGGATGTTATTGGTAACAACATCTCTAACGTTAACACACATGGATTTAAAACAGAACGAGTAACGTTCCAAGATATGATCTCACAAGAATTGCAAGGTGCATCTGAACCAAACGAAAGGATTGGGGGAACAAACCCAAAACAAGTTGGTCTTGGATCTCTTATCGCAGCGATTGATAAAATCATGACACAAGGTGCTTTACAAACAACAGGTAAAAACACTGACCTTGCTGTTTCCGGTGAAGGTTTTTTTATTGTGAAAGACGGAGACAAACAGTTTTATACTCGTGCTGGTGCTTTTAACGTAGATAAAAATGGTTTTTATGTAAACCCAGCGAACGGACTCAAAGTACAAGGTTGGAATTCAAGACTTGATGAAACTGGAAATAAATACATCAACTCTGCTGGGTCACTAGAAGATATCGTAATTCCTCTTTATTCCAAAGAACCTGCTCGAGCAACTAGAAATGTCGACTTTCAATCTAACCTCAATGCAAGTGTAGCTGCTGTTCCTGCAGATGCAACAGAAGAAGACATCCAACGTTATATCAATGACCCAGATCCTCGCCAAAGACGTGGCCATGTAACTTCCATTAACGTGTATGATGAATTAGGAAACACTCGACAAATGGGTGTGGAATTTTACAAAATGCGCGACAATGTTTGGAAGATGCGTTTTAAACTAGAAGATGCAAGCCAAGTGTCGGTGGATGTAAATGGAACAGGTGGTGAAAACACAAGTGTATCTGGAAATACTGAACTCGAAGTTTCCTTCACACCAGATGGAAAGATCATCAGTGTATCTGATGGGGTGGATTCACAAACCACTGGCAAACTCCAAGCAGATATTTCCTTCCGCATTCCAGGAAATCCGACGGCACAAAAATTCAGTTTGAACCTTGGGGAAGCAGGCCTTGTAGGTGGAATCACACAATTTTCATCTGACTTCACAACAAAAGCAGTGAAACAAGATGGTTACCCAATGGGTTATATGGAATCTTTTTCCATTGATAATACAGGAACTGTTACGGGAGTTTTCTCAAACGGAGTTCGCCAACCTCTTGCACGAGTTGCTCTTGCCAATTTTACAAACCCAGCAGGTCTCAATAAAGAAGGGGACACGATGTACAGTTTCTCTCTTAACTCCGGAGAAGCAAACATTGGGGAAGCTGGAAGCCAAGGACGTGGAAAAATCAATGCTGGCTTACTTGAGATGTCAAACGTTGACCTTTCTGACCAATTCACAGATATGATTGTGACTCAAAGGGGTTTCCAAGCAAACTCTAGAACCATTGTGACATCCGACCAAATGATCCAAGAAGTTCTGGGTCTCAAACGATAGGAAGTAATGGAAGGACGGGGGTAACCCCGTTTTTTCCTTGAGTTCTGCAAAATTCTCATCAAACTAGGTCAAACCAAACCTTTTAGAATTTTGCCAATTGTCACGTTTTCAAAAAAATACACTCCTCATTTTCACACTTCTGGCGTCAATCGCCTATGCTCCGTTATACTATTCTATTAAGAATGTAATCAAAAAAGAATCAATACCAATCACGTTAGAAACACCGGAGACGGTTGTTTTTTTTAGTTTAGGAGAGTTTGATTCTAAAGGGGAGTTTAAAGACCCAAAGACGATACAACTACTTTTAGAAACTACCCATTTCCAATTCCAAAATACAACGGATGCAGTGTATCTGGGAAAACACTCTGAACTTTCATCTTCCAAACAAAGTCGTTCTGAAATCATACTCAATGGAACCTTCCTATGGGAAGAAAAAGGAATTAAATTTACACCTAAACTTCGTTATGTGGAATCTAAATCTACAACAACGGGAAATCCAATCTTTGTGAAATACGAAGAAAGAGGAAATTTGATATTTGAAGTCCAAACTTCTCTCACTCATTTGGTAGATGAAACGATAAGACTCAATCGCCTCATCAAACGGAATCCACAATGGGTATTTATATCAGAGGAGGAAATTCTATCTGAATCAGAATTTGTAAAACTGACAGAATATGATTTTGATGCTAATTCCGAGAGTCGAAAAAATGTTTTAGTTTCTCTTAATTTTAAAACCAATTTTACAGAGTGGCTTAAGGTTAATGATCGATTGGAGAAACAAACAGAAGATAATTTAAAAGAGATATGGAAAGAAGTTGGTTCCAATCCGAAATTATCTAAGTTCGTACGTTTCCAAATCGCAAAAAATATCTCTCATTTTTATTTCGAAAAAGCAGAATATTCAAAATCCATCGAATTTGCAAATTTCGCCAAACGAGAAAAAGAATCTTCTAAACAAGTATTTCATAGTGATTATTCAGACATTCTTTCCTTAATTGGAAAATGTTTGGTGTTAGATGGAAAAAAAGAAGACTCAATTTTTTATCTGACATCAGCTAAAAAAATCTATGAAACCTTGGGACTTTTAAATGATCCAGAAGGAATACAAAACTCTTATTTTTATGGATTGGTGTTATTTGATGTTTCGCAGTTAGAACTTTCTGCCTATGAACTTTCTCTCATCCAAGGGAAACTCAGTGATGTATACCAAACCATTTATTTGGATTATAATTTAGCACAAACTCTCTATCGATTGGGTCGATATGATGCTACGATCACTTTGTTAAAAGAACAACGCACTAAAATCTTTGAGGTTTCCATTCCGAATTTTGATATTGCTCTACAATCTCTACTGTTGTATGGAGCAGCCCAATACAATGTTGGAAATTGGAGTATTGCAAAATCAGTTTGGGAATCGATACTCCATGCAAAATCAACATATGCTATAGAAGAAAAACCTTATTATCGATTTGCACTTTTTAATTTGAGTATTTTGTCTAGGGAAAGAAATCATATCGAAGAATCGGAAGAGTATTACAAACAATATGTAAAACTTTCTCCATATGGCCAAATCGAACCATTGCCAACAACTGTGAATTTTGAAATTGGAAAACCAATTTACCCTTACACTTGGAATCTGACAAATAATGTACTTTTTTCTGAATTAGAAGAGAAAACAATCCGTTCGTATACTGGTAGGTATTTATTCCAGTCCCAAGATGAAGAAATCAGAGCGAGAACATATGAAAATCGATTAGAAGATACCAATCTAATTTTAGATGATTTATTGAATCCAAATGCCTATCTCACAAAATCAATGTTAGTTCTCAGGAAATCATTGTTTGGTGACCTGAAATTACATGAGAGAGGAAACCAAGTTGTATTTTTAGACATTGGCCCTGCATTAAACCATCCTGAGTATCCGGGTGTGACTTCCCAAGCGGTAGCAAAACATTTTCCCAAAATGGAAGTTGTCTTATGGGAACTTCCTGGAGAAGTGGAACTTTTTTTGAAAAAAGTAAAACCTGAATTGAAAGAAAAGTTATATTCTTTTTCAAATATTCGAATTCTATCAGCAGATGGAGTTGGTGAATTTCAAACTGAATACAATGATCCCAAACATTGGATTTTAAGGAATCGATCCATTCCCAATTTGAAACAGAAAACGGTTGTTATACGAGCTGCCAATTCCATTGATATTTACGAACCTTACACAAAGATTTTACCTCACTTCCAAAACCTTGGTAAGGAACTGAAGGAGAATCCTGTATTGTATTTTTTCAATCGCAGTATTCTACTGAAACCAAAGGGAAAAGAAAAGTTTATACTCATTGGAAACCAATCCATAAGAGGGTTTCATCATAATTTCCAAAGTTTAGATCGTAATGGAGAACCTCCATATTCGATCCTTCCATTTAGTATCAGCGATGAGGTGATACCATGATCTCGATAGAAATCGATTTTATTTATTTTTTTGCATCTCTCTTCTTTTTACAGTATAGTTTGGTGTTTGTTACCAATAAAGAGATCAAAAATTTATTCTTATTATACTGGTTGAGTCTATCGGTTATCGGAATTTTTCTCCTACTTTCGCTTTCGAGATGGGGAATTTCCGTTTTTGGTTGGGATACTCAATCCATTTTTATGCTTCTAACAAAGACCAACTTAATTTTGTTTTTAGCATTTCAGCTGTTAGAAGATCGAATATACTCATTTTCAAGGGTTCTCAGTTTTCTAGTTTTAGTTTTACTGACTCTTTTTTTTGGATCTTTTTTTTATTGGATCCATTTGTTTCAAACACAACTACTTGCTCAGGATGAGTCAGGGCTTTTACCATTCACCATTGCCATGGGTGCGTTTGTCTGGTCTCGGGAAATGTTTTGGAATCCCCAAAATTCAAACGAATCAAAGTTAGTGGAAGAAGAACAACCGAATTTATTGTTTTTGTTTTTACCTTGTATTTTATTCCTCTTATCGCCTGACAAAACAAATTATGAATTTATCGAAATGATAGGAAAACCAGTGATTTTGGGATTTTCTTCCTTAATTGGATTTTCACTCATCTCTCAATACCTAAAAGTTTCCATCCCAAGAGAAGCTGAGATAGGTGTATGGTTAGGAAGTATTGGATTTTCGACAGCGATTAGTGTAGATTTAATGGTAAGTATTCCTTTGGCATTTGTGATTGGAATGTTTGCCCGCGGAATCTATCTTTATCTTAATGAATTGAAATGGTCAGATTCAGGAAAAAGGGGGGTTGTTTCCTATTTGGTTCCATCTGTATTGGCAACTTTTTTGCCTTTTTTAGTCATCGAACCAAAAGATTGGAACCATGCACCCTATGTCTTGTTAGGAGTCCAAGTCTTATATTTTCTGAGTTTTTATCTAATTTCAAGTTTAGTTTTTGGCTTTCTTCTTCTAATCAAACCAAAGTCAGAATAAATTTTTGAAAAAACAATCGACAGTGAATTTTTTGCTGTCGATAGTAATTCTGTGAACCCATCTTCGGATTCGAAATACATCATCACGGATGACCCTTTTTTTGAAGGTAAAATTGCCGATTTTTCTAAAAAACTAAAAACAAATGTCCTTTCCCTCTCCGATTTACCCAATACTGATTTTGATTCACAAGGTAAAATCATAAAACTCTTATTTTACATCTCTCGTTATGAGTTAGAAAATAAACATAAAGAAATCCATCAGTTTTTAAAAGAAAATCCCACCATTATGTCCAACATCATCGTGAGGGCACCAATCGACTACACAGGTTATATGGCATTGTCGATTGAGGAAGAATTGTTTTTCACGAATGTTCCAGATGATGCTCCTTTGGTATTTCTCATCAAAAATTTGGTAAATGCATTTACCAGCTTACAGATGATTGTTGATAAATTTGAACTCCAAAAACGAATCAATGTATCCACAAATGAAATTTCAAAACTAACAAAAATTGGAATCAGTTTAGCGAATGAAAAAGATTTTACGAAATTACTTCGTGATATTTTGAATTCAGCACGAGAGATATCCAATTCAGATTCTGGTTCTTTGTATTTGGTGGAAAAAGATGAAAGGGGGAATCCAAGAAATTTACGATTTAAAATTTCTGCCTTGGATTTAAATAGTGATGAATTTATCCTTCCTATCAACAAAAAAAGTATAGCAGGTTATGTTGCCTTCACAGGCAAACAATTGAATATACCAAACGTATACGAACTTTCAGGCAAAGAAGAATATAAGTTTAACAGTGATTTTGATCGAATGAGTAATTATTACTCCAAGTCGATGTTGGTGGTTCCCATGAAAGACCACCATGATGAAGTAGTAGGTGTTATCCAACTCATCAATCGCAAAAAGAATTTTCAAACCAAACTGACATTAGATGAAATGAAATCGAATTCAGTTTTGGATTATGATAAATACTCGGAAGAACTTGTTATGGCAGTTGCAGGGCAAGCGGCCGTTGCAATCCAAAACAATAACCTTGTCCATGAAATAGAAACCTTATTTGAAGGGTTTGTAACAGCTAGTGTATCTGCCATCGAATCTAGGGACCCAACAACATCTGGTCATTCTTTTCGTGTAGCCCAGTACACCGTTGGACTTGCTGAATCTGTGAATGGAGTGCAAGTTGGACGATTTAAAGATGTTCACTTTAATGAATCTCAAATCAAAGAAATCCGTTATGCATCCTTATTACATGATTTTGGAAAAGTTGGTGTTAGAGAAAAGGTTTTGGTAAAAGCCAAAAAATTAGAAGATTATGAGTTGGATCTCATTCGTTGGAGATTCCAATTTATTCTAAAAGATGTAGAATCTAAACTTGCACAGAAAAAAATTGAATACTTAAAAAAACACGGTAACAACGGTTATCAACAGTTTGAAAAATCAATCCAGTTAGAATATACATTAGAAAAGGAAAAATTGGAAGAGATGGTTCGTGTCATTACCGATTCAAATGAACCAACCATTTTGGAAGAGGGAAATTCAAACTTTTTAGAAGAGATTTCTAAAATGAGTTACCACACAACCGATGGGAACCAATTGAGTTTGTTACTTCCAAAAGAATTTAATTTTTTATCGATTCGTCGTGGTTCTTTGGATTTTGAAGAGAGAAGGGAAATTGAATCCCATGTGGAACATACGTTTCAATTTTTATCCAAAATTCCTTGGACAAGAGAACTCAAAATGGTTCCGAGTATCGCACATGGCCACCATGAAAAATTAAATGGATCGGGATACCCAAGAGGGTTGTCTGCGGTAGAGATTCCCGTTCAGGCAAAAATGATGGCCATTGCTGATATTTTTGATGCGTTAACGGACCAGGACCGTCCTTATAAAAAAGCGGTTCCACTTGATCGGGCATTTGATATTTTAAAAATGGAAGTGCGAGACCAACACATCGATGGAGACCTTCTCGATCTCTTTATTGAAAGTCGCGCTTACGAAAAAATTCAGCACAAACGATAAAAAAAAACCTGAAAAAAAGTTCGTCTTTTAAAGCACCTCCGAAACTTGTGTGTCTAAGCATTAGGAGGAGACATGAACCAAACTCTAAAAGGTCGCACAGTGATCATTACTGGCATTACAGATGCGTCCTCACTAGCACTTATCATTGCAAAAGAATGTAAAGACCAAGGTGCCAAACTCATTTGCACAGGACTTGGAAAAACACCTTTTCACAAAAATTTATCTGAAAACAGCATAAACTTTTTAGATCGTACTTATGCAGATTTTCAAAATACCGTAAAAAAAGAATTAGGTGAAGATGTGATCACCTTTCCTCTCGATGTCACCATCCAAGAGAGTATTGATTCTTTTGCAGACTTTCTATTGGAAAAAAAGGAAAACATTCATTCCTTATTACATTCCATTGCGATGGATAAAACCATCCGCCAAGGGAAAGTAAAACCTATCATGACCGTTTCGAGAGAAGAGTTTATGGATGCGATGAACGTTTCTTCTTTTTCGTTGCTTGCAATTGTCCAAAGCCTTTACCAACGAAATCTTTTAGTTACTGGAGCATCCATTGTTGCCCTCAGTTATTTAGGTGCCGAAAAAGTTGTAGTTCACCCATATAAAAACATTGGTGTTGCAAAAGCAGCACTAGAGCGACTTGTGAAAGAGATGGCTATGGAATTGGGACAAGAAAAAGAAATCCAAGTGAATGCGATTCGATTTTCCCCTTACCGAGCAAGTAAAGCTGGTTCTGCAATTGAAGGCTTAGAAGAAGCTGAAATCCATTGCCAAACTTCCTCTCCACTTGGAAATGCAAAAGCAAAAGACCTTGCCGAAGAAGTATGTTATTTGTTCCGTCCATCCAATCGAATCACCGGTGAAATTCGACATGTGGATGGTGGATACCATATCCGAGGATAAAACTTAAACTTGGGTTGATCCAAAAAAATCTTGGATTAAACTTTTAAAATGATTCCCTCTCTCTTCAAAGTTTTTGTAGAGATCAAAACTAGCACCTGCCGGTGAAAAAATCACCGTCAGGTTTTCCTCATTTTCTAAATTTGATTTGGTTAACCAATGATGATCAATTTTTTCTTTCAATTCTGTTACTAAAGATTTTAAATTATCAAAATAAAAAACAGGTAATCCAGTAAGATTTAATTCATCTCCCCATACTTCTTTTGCCTTTCCAAAAACAAACAATGGACATTCTAACTCTTTCCATCTTTCTATCAGCGGATGGATTGGTTCCACTTTCGGAATTCCACCTAATATTAGATAAATGGGGTCAGCGTTTTTGAAACCAGAGATTCCCGATAACATTGAATGTAAGTTTGTTGATTTTGAATCATTGATGAACCGAATGGACTGGTATTTTGGGTTGATAGTTTCTGTGGGAATGGATTGGAATCTGTGTGGTAGACCATCAAACGTTTCCAATTGGTTTTGGATTTGGTCTGGACTTAATCCCGCAACTTCAGCAAGAGCAATGGCAAAACATAAATTCATAAGGTTGTGTTTTCCTTTTAGTGGGAATAAGGAAACATCATATTCATGATTCGGTGTATGGATTTTATTTGGGTTTTGTGTGACAGAATAAGATTTATTTTCTCCCACCAAATGTAAATTGGAATGAGTCGGAATCGCAAATGGTGTATAATTAAAGAAAATTGGATTCACGAAACATTGGTGGTTGTTGTCTTCCAAATTTTGAATTTTCCATTTTGCAAGTGCATAGGATTCCATTGTTTTATGCCTTTCTAGATGATCGGAGGCAAGATTTAAGATGGCAGATGCCGTCAGTTTTAAGTTAGGTGAGTCATCCAATTGATAACTTGATAATTCTAATACAACAATCTCTGGATTTTCTCTACAAAACGAAGTAAAGGGAACTCCAATATTCCCTCCCATTTTTGCATTTGGATATTTTTTCTTTAGCAGATGATACGTTAATGCAGTTGTTGTCGATTTGCCATCGGTGCCAGTGATGCCTATCACTGGTCCATTGAAAAAAATTCTGCCAAGTGTGATCTCACTTAGGATGGGAATATGTTTCTCACGAGCAGATTCCAAAATTGGATGATCTGGTAGGATTCCAGGGCTTTTGATGAGGCAATCAATTCCATCAAGGTTTACTTGTGGCATATGATCGGACAAAACTTTCGAATACAGACTTTGGTTTGCTTTCTCTGGGAAACGATCCGCGAGAATGACTTTTTTCCCAAGGGAATTGAGTAGGAGAGCTGCCGAATCACCGGAGGACCCACCCCCTAAAATGAGGAAGGAATGAAGATTTTGTAGGTCAGATTGGCTCAATATGGATTCAGAAAACATTGATTGACACTCCGTTAAAATACATCGATTTTGTAAAATCATATCAGGTTGGGTAAATAGGTGCTGAAACACGAAGTGAAAGACGGAAAACTAGTCGTTTATTTGGAAGGTCGATTGGACGTTTCTGTGGCGAATGAAGTGGAAGAGGGACTTACGGAACTCATTGACTCTTTAGGTCATAGAAAGGTTCTTCTCAATATGAAAGATGTAGAGTACATGTCTTCCTCGGGGTTTCGTGCCTGCATTTCTACTTTACGCAAACTCAATTCCAAAGAAGGATTTCTTAAGATTTCCAATATCAAACCAGCTGTGAAACGGATCTTTGATGTCATCGAACTGACTTCTTTATTCGATATTTATGATTCAGAAGAAGCAGCGTTAAAATCCTTTTAACCAAATTCATTTGAATCCTATTTTACACAAAATTGTAGAAACGAAACACACTGAAATCAAAGAAAGTCGTGGTAAGGTTTTACCCGACAGAACGATTCCCATCCGAGATTGGAAATCTCATCTCAAAACAACATCTATCTCGGTCATAGCCGAATGCAAAAAAGGTAGTCCCAGTGCTGGAGTGATTCGGTCAGATTACGATCCAGTCTCCATTGCCTCCGAATATGAAAGTTCAGGAGCAGGAGCCATTTCGGTCCTGACTGACAAATCGTATTTTTATGGTTCCCTGAGTGATTTACAATCCGTTGCGAACAAAGTTTCTGTTCCAGTCATTCGTAAGGATTTTATTTTAGATCCAATTCAAATCGACGAAGCGTATGCCTATGGTGCCTCTGCGATTTTACTCATTGTGCGTATTCTTTCACCTGAACAATTAAAACTCTTACATGACCATGCGACTCGTCTTGGTCTTGCTGTCCTTGTGGAAACCCATAATCAAATGGAAGTGGATATTGCACTCGATATGGGTGCAAATACCATTGGAATCAATACTCGCGACCTGGATACATTCCAAATTCACAAAAATCTGATCGAACAAATTGCACCTAAATTAGATTCTTCGATCATACGTGTCGCGGAATCGGGTATCGAGTCTTTTGAAGATTGGCAAAAATACAAAGGAATGATAGATTCTATGTTAGTCGGAACTTTTTTTATGAAAAGTAAAAATATTCCTGCTGATTTTTTCACTCTCCTCAATGGTAAAACTGCCATCAAAGCTGAAAAATAATAGAACGCGAATCGAATTCATTCTAATTATTTGAATTAAATGTTGTTTTATTTATAAATTCGGATTTTTTAATATAGAAAATTATGGCCTGGAAGTCATTCTTAAAAGGTACCTTCCTCTTTTTAACCTACATTGGTTCAGCCAAATTGGGTATGGAATATTTTGCATTCCAACCTATGAATTTGGCGGTATTATGGATCCCTTCTGGAATTGGTCTAGTCGGATGTATATTTTTCGGATATCGATTTTTCCCAATTGTTTGGGTCGCAAGTTTTCTTGCAAATAAAGATGGGTTGATTAGCAGTCAATTCCAGCTAACACAGTTTGAATTATATCTTAGTATTTGTTTAACAGCATCTGTTGATGCGTTTCAATCAGTTCTCGCCTATTATTTCTGGACTAAAAAAATAAGAAAAAACCTTAATTCGACCAAAGATAATTTTTATTTCATCGTATATGTTGCTTTTTTATCTAGTTTGATTTCGATTTTATTACTTGGACTTGTTCTAAATTCCTTTGGATACTTTCATAATTTAAATTTAAATGAAATTCTACGAACTCTCGTTGTGATTACCTTTGGTGATACGATTGGGATTTTTATCACCGTTCCGATGTTTATGGCATGGAGGAAACTTGTGTGGAAGGAGTTATCCTTACGTCTCGTTTTCTGGACAATCATATTTATCGTTTTCCAAGCAGTGATTGTTTACCGATTTCCATATTTATTTTTTCTTTCGTTTTTGATTTTGATTTATTTAGGGTATCGATTCCAAATTAAGGGAGTCACATTAGGGGTATTTTTATTGTATTTGTCGAGTGTGCTGATGACTCGATTGGGTGTTGGACCATTTGTACAACCAGTTATTTTTGATTCGTATATTTATCTCATTTCGTTTTTGATACCGTATGCAATTCTTGCTGAGTTTATCACCTTACAATACCAGAGGTTACTTTACAATCGATTTGAATTAGAAAAAAAAGTATATGACCGAACTAAATTACTGAGAACTCAAATTTTTGAAAAAACACAAGCGATTGAAGCATTACACAAATCTGAAAAACTATTAAGTGAATCCAATCGAACAAAAGATATATTTTTTTCGATCATTGCTCATGATTTACGGAATCCTTTAGGTTCCTTTAAACAGATCACTGAACTGATGTATGCGGATTTTGATACCTATACTGATTCTGAAAAAAGAGAAACTGTTTTTGAGATTAAAAAATCAGCTTCAAGGGTTTATAGTTTGTTAGAACAACTTCTCGATTGGGCAAGGACTCAGACTGGAAACATGCCGTTTCGTCCTAAAGAGATCAACCTTCGGACAATTGTTTCTAAGATTACAGAACAAATGACTGCTGTCATTCAGAAAAAAGGGATTCAGTTTACTGTAGAGATTCCTGAAAAGTTTTCATTTGTGTATGCAGATTCTGAAATGATCCAAGCTGTCTTACGAAATTTGATTTCTAATTCGATTAAGTTTACCAATGATAATGGAAAAATCCAAATCTCTGTCTCACAAGAAGAAGATGGCGTACGAATTGAATGTAAAGACAATGGAGTCGGAATGAATAGCTCTGATTTAGAGAAATTATTCCGTTTGGATGCACAATTAA